>JAAUPU010000074.1 GCA_012032975.1 Caldilineaceae bacterium
CCGGGGATTAAGCCTCAACATGTCCGGTCAAGCCATCCGTTCTGGCTTAATCCCGGAATGCTGGCTAACCCCTCTTGAACAACCCAAGCTCAAAACGAGTGTGATGTCTCTTCTTCACGATCTATCAACGTCGTGCGACAACGGGGTTGCCTCACTACGGGCGGCACTTCCCCAACTATCCCACACGACCAGCATAGCCCCATTTTGCCATGCGGTCTGTTGTCGACATACCCCTTCCAAACGACAAGCCAATCTCTAGCATTGTAACATGGGACAACAGCAAAGCTGTTGCGACGGGTAGTGTTGAGCGAGAGCACGGGAATTGGCAAGGGGAATGGGTCTACCCCTCCACTTCGTCGGCAACCGGGATGACGAACATGGTCATTGCGGCTGCCTCTTCAGCGCTGTCGACTCCAAGTTTGCGACACAGCCTGCGGATGTGTCGCTTGACCGTGGCCGGCTGAATCGCCATCGCTTCGGCGATTTGCTCTACAGACAGACCCATCGTTACCTGTGCTAGAACCTCCATTTCTCTATTGGTCAGCGCAACCGTTTCGACGGTAGCTGCGTCGCCATTCTCTGCGTTGTTCGCCTCTCGGACCATCCCTTCGCCCGCCTGACCACTTTCGAGCAATCGGCCGGCCCCGTCGCCATCCGTTGCTGCGGACCCATTGCCCAGCGTGTGCCACGCAACGCGTTTGCCGACGATGATGCCGATGCGCTGCCCAATCGCCAGACCGCTCGGCCCAAAGACCGACCCGATGGTGCCGCCAGCCAGGACGACGACTGCTTTCCCCCACCGTATTCTTGCCAAGGTTGTCGAGCCAGCGCGAGATGGAAGTCTGCGAAGCAAAGCGCAGTTTTCCGTCGGATGTCGCTCTTGCACGGGTCACATCCTCGCCAAGTTGACCGCCGACTGCTTCGCCGATGATCGCACCGACGAGGCCGCCGGCAGGACCGGCCACGACCATTCCCAACGCTGCGCCCGAGGTTAGCCCAGCGATTTCCCCTGCCCGTTCGCCCGTCTTCTTGCCCAGGAAAGAAGCAAGCGAAAGCGGCTTGCCCTTCTCTGGCTGCGAACCCGGTTTTGTCTTCCCCGCTTGCAGGCGGTTGTGCATGGCTTCCGTGCCGAGCTTTAAGCCCACCATGCCCACGGTGAAGGCGCCAACCTGGCCACCCACGACCGCGCCAGCCGGCCCAGCAACCACGATGCCGACGAGTCCACCGACCGCGCCGCCGACGACCTCACCGGCAGCCAGGCCCACAAAGCCCGCCGCAATCAGACGCGGATCCGAGACCTCGCGTATCTGCTGAAGAGTCCTCTTTGAACCCTCCGCAGCTTGCTGCACAGCCGTCAACGCCTGGCGCGGGCCGACAAAGCGAAACAGGCTCATGCCGTTCTCCTAGGCGGCCACCGGAGCCACGCTGATGGGCACGTCGGAAGCGGTGTCTGCCTGCTCGGCTTGGCGCGGCGGGAACCGCTCGTCGGCGTTGAGCCGCTTCAAGATCTCGTACGCGATCCAGATCAGCACAGGACCGGGCAGCATTTCCAGCGTGATGCCGTAGACTACGATCTGGAAGACGCCCAGGCCCGCGATCGCGGCGGGAATGACGTATCCAAAGTGGATCCGCTCTCCGGTGCGCTGGTAGACATAGTGATCGATCCCCCATGTCTGATCCTCGATGATCTCTGCAATCCTGTTATAGCGAGAATCCTCTTCGGGCACGTCCAGCACAGTCTCGGTCAACAGCTTGGCATTTTCGACGGCCTTCTTGAAGCTGACATGCCCTTCGACATGCCGTTCGTGTTTGATTAGGACGCTCCCGGTTCGATGGTTGACCGATACGCTCTTGACCCCTTCCTGCTGTTCGATCTCCTTCTTGATCTTCGCCATATTCTCGCGCGTGCGCAGATGACCTTTGACGCGAATCCGCGTGCGGCCCGGCACCTGGTGGGCAACCGAGGAGATCTCTTGCGCTTCCTCCTGGCTTATCTGGGCGGGCGCAACAGGCCCAGCGCCGTTCTTGGTCGTTTTCGTTGCAGTACTCATCGAATCGTCCTCCTTGGGACCCATATATCCCGGCAGCATCAGGCGCCAGAGGCGCCCATCTCGACAAGACATCTGACTATCTTGCTCTTGATCGCGGAACAAGGTACAAAAAACGGTTTCCTCGTGATGACAATGGTAACCGTGGACAAGTCGGCAAGGACGCAGTTGCCCTCGACCTCCCCGACCGGTGTAGGCACCGAGAAGTCGGCCTGCGCGTCGCCCACGTGAAACGCGCCTCCGCTCTTCTCAATGGTCTCTTTGGCCAGTTCCATTACGCTGACGGGCCTGCCCTCAAATCTGAAATTGAACCTGCACATGCGTCAGCCTGCAAGCGATTCGAGCAGCGAATCGAGCGAACCAAAGCGTTGGCCGTCATAGTTTACGAGCAGGCTCCCCGTGTTGGCATTCGCTTGTACTTGCTCGACCCCTTTGACGCTGACCAGCGCCTCTGCGACCTGGCCGGCCAACACATCGTTGCCCCTGAGCGCGCCAACGCGCACGCGCGCTCGACCTGGCAGATCGGAGATGACCTTTGCCTCCCCCAAACCCGCAAGGACTTCCTTTGCACTGGTGGACGCATTTGGGAATACCGACTCGTGGGCCTCGTGAAACAGATCACTCCACTGCTCGCCATACCAGACCACACCACCGGCCATCGTTGCATAGGCGTTGCGAGCGGAATCGGCCACCGGATTCGCAATGACCGCAGTTGCGGCCGCCGTTGCGGCGCCGGTTCCGGTGGCGACCAGCGCCGTCGTCTGCCAGCGGTCGCGCTTGCCGTCACCCGCGCCGCTCTCGATCGCTGTGTTGCCGCCAACCGCGGTCATGGCGACCAGACGACTGCTCTTGTCCTGAACTTCGTATATTGCGGTCTTGGCGCCCTCGACAATGTCATAGCGCCAATCGCTTAACTTTGGGCCTACCTTGGGCGCAATCGCGACCGCCACCGCGCCGACGGCGATTCCCACGGCCTGCTCCACGACAAATGTTGCAAATGTCTCAACTGGCATCGCTTTCCTCCTTTGAATTACCTGCTTGAATTACCCACTCGGTTCCAATGGTTCGGTAGTTTCGGAATTCAGACTTTGAAGTTCATCTGCCGGCGCGGGCGGGGCTGTTGCCAGCCATTCGCTCGCGCGGCCAAACGCGTCGCGCAGAGACTTGGTCAGTCCGTCCTGTGGCGCCAGCACATTCTCTGCGCCGATCGTCGCGATGACGCCGGTCTTCTCCAACTGATCACGCACGGGCTGGCCTACATCGACCAGGAACAACTGCCCCCCGTTTTGAGCCAGGGTTTTTGCATAGCGCTCGATCACGCCGACCGCCGTGCTGCCCAGGTTTTCCCGCCCGCGCAGGACAACGAGCACAGCAGCCCGCTTTGAAGAGTCTGCCTGGGGCGCCTCCTCCTCGAAGTCCCGGGCCGCGGCAAAGAAGAGACTGCCATAGGGCAGCAGCATGGTGACCGCACCGTCCGCCAATTTCGGTTCCGTTGCGCGCTCCTGGAAATCTCCATCCGCGGTCGGAACCAGTTCGACGATGCGCATCCGCTCGGCGGCCTGATAGATGTAGACAAATACCTGGATGACGACGCCGAGAAAAATCGCCTGGTAGACGGGCAGAAACAGAGTGGCGATCAGGGTCAGGAGCATGACAAACTGCGCCTGATGGTTGGTCTTCCAGGTGCTGCGGACGAGCGCAGGCTTGATCGACCCATAGCCAGCCAGGATCAGAATCGCGGCCAGCGAGGTCATGGGCAGCGCCATGATCAGGTTGGCGAAGAGCAGCACGCCGACGGCGACGAAGAGACCCGTAAAGATGTTGGCCCAACGGGTCTGTGCGCCCGCGCTGACCACCAGCGATGTGCCGGAGACCGAGCCGCCCAGAGGCAAGCCGCGAAAGAAACCGGCGACAATGTTGGCCAGCCCCTGGCCACGGAAGTCACCATCTGCATTGGGCGTCTTGCCATCTGGATTTGGAAAACCCTGGCTGACGCCGGCAGCCTGCACCAGACCGATGATGCCGATCGCGATGGCATATTGCAACAGGTCCGGGATTTGCGTCACCGACGGCATGGTCAGCATCGGCAAAGAACGGGTGATCAGCGCCGTATCGCCGACCAGGATCACTGAATCCCAGTTCAGAAACTTCACCAGCAGTGCCGCGACCATGATCGCCACCAACATCGAGACGGGCTTCAGCCGGGTGCGCTCCAGAAGAAGAATGATCCCAATCGTCAGCAGACCGACCAGCAAGGTGTTGGGGTCAACCTCATCGAGGTGACGCAGGAGATCGATGGTCTGTGCAACTTTGTTCGCCCCCTGTGCGGCATAGCCCGTAAAGTCGGATAGCTGCGACAGGATGATCACAATAGAGATGCCAGTCAGGAAGCCGCGCATCACTGAATTCGAGATAAAACGCGTCAAGTACCCCATCTTTAACAGACCCAAAGCCAGTTGAAAAATGCCGGTAAGCAGCGTCAGCGTTACCAACGCCTGGGCCTGTTCCGTCTCCGAGTATCCCTTCATGGCCTCGAAGACCACCAGGGCCATGGCGCTCGTGTTGATCACCGCCATGTAGACCGAACTGGTGAGCAGAGCGCCGACCGGCGTTCCTGTCATCAGGTTGTACAGACCATAGACGGGATTGACGCCGGCCAAGACGCCGGAAGCCAGACCGTCTGGAATCGCAGCTACGGCCGCGATCAGGCCAGCCAGGATGTCGCGAACAATGCTTTTGCGTTCGACTCTGAGTGCGTTCATGGCACTTTCTTGATCGATGAACGGTCGACGGCTCTGAATCTGGAACGATAGAGTCAGATTTCTTCGCCAGCAAGCAGCGCCTGTGCTTGCCCGGGCCAGGTGCTGCAATCTATGGCCCCGAAATTGGGGCCCGCGGCATCAAGTATCTCCTGCAGCGTCTGAACTGAGGTCACGGCCAATTGCGAGATCGTCACGACGCCTGCATTGTTGAGATGTCCGCTCACTTTGGGGCCGACGCCGTCGATCTGCAGCATATCGGTGTCGTCAAGCCAAGGAGGCACCCCAACCTGTAGAGCGCCGTTGACACGGGCATCTGCCATCCGCTCCTTGATGACTGAAGCGACCGTGATCGTGGTTTCGGTCACGCCGATTCCGGTCTTGATGGCGCCCTTCGCAATAGGACGCAATATCGGAATGCTGGGCGCCGCAGCCAGAATCCCCACTCCAATCAGCGCAAGAAATACTTCCATTTGATAACTCCTTGTTGATCGGCATCTTATCGGGTTGCACCCGTATTTGCATGCTGGTGCACGGCCCGCATCAGCTTGCGCAACCCCCACTCTTCGTTGGGTTCGCCTCGCTCTTGAAACGTGTAATTTGGATTGTTGATAGGATGATGAATCGGCTCGCACGTGCGCGGCGCGGATTCGGTCAACAGACAACCCAGGTCGGTCGCCGTATCCGTGCGCCGGCTGAGTGAAGGAATTCTGCCATCCGGTTGGCGGCAGAAGCGCTTCAAGATCGTCTTGACGACCGACGTGTGGTCGAAGACAGTATGCGAAACCGACTGCTCTGCTACCCACGGCGAGACGACAATGGCGGGCACACGTACGCCATAGCGAGCCAGATGTGAAAAGTCATCTTCCGTCTCGGGCGGCGACACGTGATCGTAGAACCCGCCATGTTCATCATAGTAGATGACCAGCATCGTCCTCTCCCACGCTGGGCTCTCCAATAGCAGATTGTAGACTTCAGCCACGAACCGCTGCGCCTTGCGAACATCGGATGGCGGGTGATCATCGTTGGCGATGTTGCGTTTGATGTAAAAATAGGGGTCGATCCAACTGACGCTCGGCAGAGATCCCTCTTTTGCGTGTTTGCGAAAGTGGCGAAAAGCGCGCCTCTGTTTTCCCAAAATGAGATGCCGGTGCTCTTTGAACAGCCATATCGAGGCTGCGTCGTGAAAGTAGAATCGCCACGCATCTTTGGGCAAGTAGTCAAAGACCGTCTTGAGGTCCACGGGCGCCGGATCGTCGTGATCGGGATCGTGGACATACCCGCCCGATGTCCCCGCCATAGCGTAGTAGCGATTGGGGAAGGTGGGACCGAGCAGCGAACTGTACCAACGATCGCAAACGCAGAACTGCCGGGCCAACTGATCGAAGGCAGGCACATGGTCAGCGGTGTGATAGCCCATCACCAGACCCGGATCCTCCAGCGGGATTCTTTTGTACAACTGAAGATGGTGCTTGGCGAACTGCTCGACAAAGCCCCATTGTCGTGCGCGACCTGCTTGACCACATATTTGTGGTCGTGGGGCGGATCCCAGGGAAAGCTGAGATAGTCATCCAGTGGCTGGGGCCGATAGATATCGCCATCATATGCGTTGGTCTGGTCATCCCCGCCGGTGAGACCATCAACATCCGTGCGACCACGACCGCCGGCTGACTCGGGCAGCGACAGATACCCAAGCATATGATCGAACGAGCGGTTCTCCAACATCAAAAGCACGATGTGGTCGATCTTCTCCAATCCATTATTGCTCGATGTCATATTGATCTCTCCATTCTACCGGTCTCTCTCTTGCAGGACTTGAGCGAGGTTCCCCTACAACCCGCACGCAGACGCGAGGCAGGAGCCGTGATGGGTGCGGCAGGGATACAGTGGGCACAATCTTCATACCCGCCTATGATGATCCGTTCGTTGATGATTCGTCCGCGGTCGCAGGTATCGGTCTGGACTCCGTCTTCTGCACGAGCCATTGCTGGGCAATCATCCACGACGATTCCTCGGCTTCCATCAGGCGTGGCGTTGACGTCAAGACATATTCTTCGCCTATCGCCTGCAGAGCACCGCTCCTTTTCAATACGGCGACGACCACGGGATCGACATCGGCTAGAATCAGCAATCCGCCCTGCTCCCTGAGTTCGCTTGCATGGCGCTCGATCCATTTGATGGCGGTGCTGAGACACTTTGCAGCCGCGCCAACCTCTGGATATCGGCGCTCTGCAGAACGCTGCCGGTCGCCAACGCAATCGCGCTGGTCAAGGTGCACATCATCAGGATCGTGCCGGTGGTGAGCGATGAAACGATCACCGCGACGATGCCTGAGTAGAGGCCATAGACCGGGTTGACCCCGGCCAACTGGGCATAGGCCATACCTTCGGGAATGCTGAACAGACCCGTGGCAAGGCCCGAAAGGATGTTGGGAACGAACCCTTTGCTGGGTGGCTGTGTCTCGGTGGTCACGGGTGGCTCCTAATTCTCATACAACATATTGGCTGTCATACCCTGGGGTGTGGCCGACTTCTTGGCTGATCCGTTGGCGTGGCCAGCGCCGTTGACCACGGCGTGGGTCGAGCCGTTGACATGATGACCAACGCCATTACTCTTTATCGCACCATTCTCACCGTCGGGACGTGAGGATTCAGCCACGCGGGAATCACCTGACAGGCGGGAAGTATCTGCCGGCCCTTCCAGCCGACGCCGCCGATTGGGCGGGCCGAGCAATGGGCGGAAGCCGTTCATCTCCGCGGCGATGGCCGAGCCGTTGTTGATCACCACGGCGGCAACCGGATTCAGCCCGATGAACGCGGCCCAGACCATCGCAGTCAAGTTCGGCCCCAGCACGATGCTGGTATTTTGCCGCACGACGCGCATGGCATGTTTGCAGACTTCGATGGCCAGGATCAGGCTGGCCAGGTCGTCGTCCATCAACACGATATCGGACGTCTCGCGTGCCATGTCGGTGGCGCCAGCGAAGGAGACGGAGACGCTGGCATGGGCCAGCGCGGCGTGAATCGTTGATGCCGTCGCCCACAAACGCAATTGTCTTGCCGGCGTCCTGCAATTCCTTGACCACCTCCACCTTGCGTTCGGGGAAGGCTTCGGCATAGACATATTCGGGCGCAATGCCTAGCTCGGCTGCGATGGCAGTGGCTACGGATTGCACGTCGCCGCTGAGCATGTAGGGGGTGATCTTCATGTCGTGCAATGTGTCGATCACAAAGCTACTTTCCGGTCGCGCCGGGTCTTTGTAGAGGATCACACCCAGCAAGAGACCGCCCTCGGCGACATAGACCTGGGAGGCAGCGCTGGTAATAATCTCGGGATGGCGCTCGAGAAGTGGGTCGGTCGCGATCCCCAAGTTGGCCATCATGCGGTGACTGCCCACGTAGAAGATGCGGCCATCGATGGTGGCCACAACGCCCTGGCCGATCCGATATTCCCATTCTTCGCACTCGTCCAGGACGATCCCCAGATCCCGTGCGTGGCGCGTGATGGCCTCGGCCACCGGGTGGGTCAATCCTTGCTCCGCAGTTGCAGCCAACCGCAGCACCTCGTTGGGGTCGAACCCGTCCCGAGCGGTGCAGATGCCGACCACGCCGGCCTTGCCCTGGGTGAGCGTGCCGGTCTTGTCGAAGACGATGGTATCGACGTTGGCCAACTGCTCGATGGCTCGACCGCTGCGAATCAGGATGCCGTTGCGCGCCGCATAGGTGAGTGAAGAGAGGATGGCAGTGGGGACCGAGACGCGTATCCCCGTGCCGATGTCCAGCGTGATCACGCCGACGCCGCGCACGACGCTGCCGGTGGCCAATGCCGCAGATGCGCCCACCGCCAGCGTTGGCACGACAATCCGGTCGCCGATCTTGCGAGCGTAGTTTTCCATGCGCGTATCGTGGATCGGCGCGGCCTTCATCAGCGCAACGACCACACCGGCGCGCGTGTTGTTGCCGGTGCGCTTGGTTTCGATGCGCAGCTTGCCATTGACCAGCAAGGTGGCGGCAAAGACATCCTGGCCAAC
>JAAUPU010000075.1 GCA_012032975.1 Caldilineaceae bacterium
CCCTTCTGGCTGGCCGAGAGCCAGGAGGCGCGCATGTATACGGTTGGGTTTGCGCTGCTGACCGGAGCCGCCTGGGCGTTGATGTGGGCCTGGGATCAGTTGACGATCCCTGCGCGACGACCGCCTGTGGGCCGCCTGGTTCTCTTTGCGCTTCTGAGCGCCTTGGCCCTGGCCACCCATTACAACGCGGTCTTCATATTGCTAGCCTGGTATGGATGGTGGGGCATCTGGGCACTGCTCCGCACCGACCGCTGGCGGCAATTGTCTACCCTGTTTCTGACCGGGCTGGGGACGCTTCTCCTGCTTCTGCCGTTGGCTCCCATCGCCCTGCCTCAGATCACCGACTACGCAACCCCAATCTCATCCCGCCATCGCTTGCCGTATATTTGAGCGAAAACTGGATGGCCTATCTGGGTGGCTACGCGTTCGGGGGCCAACTGGTCCCACGCTTTGGGTCGCTTTGGCTCTGGAGCATGGCCGCATTGACGGTCGGCGGCGTGGTCTTGGCCGCGTTGCCGTCCAACCCCACGCCCACGCAACCGGGGCGATCTAGCGCGTCCAACCTGGCTTGTTCCCCAGACCGTCTGTCATTCCTGCTTGTTTGGCTGCTGGGCGGTCTAGCCCTATACTACATCGCTGTGCTCGACCGTGGCGCGTTTAATGTGCGGTATAGCAGCTTTGTAACACCGGCGTTGTACGCACTTCTGGGCGTCGCGTTGGCGGCCTGGCAACGCATCTGGCGCCCGCTGACCTGGATAGGGTTGCTCCTGTTTTTTCTCGGTGCGAGCGCTGGCGTACGCGCGGATCTGCTCGACGAGGCGTACTTTCGCGAGGATGCGGCCGGGCTGACGAGCTGGCTACGCGCGAACACCCGCGAGGGCGATGTCATCTTCGTGGACCAGCGCTATCCGTTTGAGTTCTACTATGAACGCTTCTCGGACGATGTGGATGTCACACCAAGCGGCGTCGAGCTTGCGCCCATGCGCTATCTCTTTGTGGACATCAACACCATCGATGACCGTCTAAACGATTGGGCAGCAGAGGCCGACCGAGTTTTTTGGGTGCAGTGGTTCGAGAGCGACACCGACCCGCGTCGGTCGGTCAACTTTCTGCTCGATCTTGCTGGCCAACGGGTGGACAAGAAATCCTTTCGGGGCTATTCCGTGGCCTGGTGGGAACTGACGCCACCCAACCAGTTTCAACTTGCCCGCAACCTTTCGCCTTTGAACTTGACCTTTGCGTCGGCGGTGGAGGCCATCGAACAGACGTTGCCGGTGGATGCGATCCGGCCGGGCGAACGGGTGCCGGTGGTTGTGCGCTGGAGGCGCGTTCCCGGCGGTGCGGCGGATCGACCGCTCAAAGCGCGGGTGGGCATGTACAATGGCGAGGGCAAGCTCGTTGCCCAGAACGACCAGCGTTTGCTCAATGACCGTCACCTGCTGCCGGCGGAATGGGGACCAGATGACCAGCCGCTAAATGTCTACATGCTGGAGACGTCCTCCGATCTCGAACCAGGCGAATATGAGCTACGCCTGCTCGTCTACGATGCAGAGACGCTGGAGCCGCTGGGGTTTTTGGATGTAGCCGGGAATCCCGCTGGCGTCGAAGCGCCGTTGGGCATAGTCAAGATCGTGGCTAAATAGCGCAGAAACATGTGGTCGATGATCCAAGCTGAGCAATTGTCTCTTCTACCCTATCTGGAGCACGAGGTCGCTGATCGACCACCGGGCTTCATTCCCATCTACGAACCATCGCTGGGGCCGCGCGAAGAAGAGTATCTCCTGGATGCGGTGCGCAGTGGCTGGATCAGCAGCCTGGGCAAATACATCACCCGCTTCGAGAGCGAGTTTGCCGACTTCTGCGGCGCGGCCCACGGGGTCAGCGTCAGCAACGGGACGACCGCACTTCACCTGGCCCTCCATGCGCTGGGTATCGGTCCTGGCGACGAGGTGATCGTGCCCGCGCTCACCTTCATTGCCTCGGCCAGCGCAGTCCACTACACCGGCGCACAGCCCATCTTCGCCGATGTGGATCCGGATACGTGGACGCTGGACCCCGACGACGTGGCGCGCCTGATCACGCGCCGAACCCGTGCGATCATGCCAGTGCATCTCTACGGCCATCCCGCGGCCATGCCTGCGCTGATGGCGCTGGCCGAAGATCACGGTCTACTCGTGGTTGAAGACGCGGCCGAAGCCCACGGCGCGGCCATCGAAAAACCGGCGCGCTGGCTCCCTCGGCCATGTGGCCGCATTCAGCTTTTTCCCCAACAAAGTGATCACAACCGGTGAGGGCGGCATGTTGACCACCGACGATGCGGCGCTGGCTGCGCGTTGCCGACTGTTGCGCGACCATGCCATGCCGCCCGAGCGCCGCTACTGGCACGATGAGGTCGGCTTCAACTATCGGATGACCAATCTGCAGGCCGCGGTGGGCGTGGCGCAGCTGACCCGCATCCACGAGTTTCTCGCCCGTAAACGACAGATCGCCCGCCTCTATACCGAAAGCCTTACGGGGTTGCGGGGCATCACGTTGCCCGTCGAACAACCCGGCTACACCAATATCTATTGGATGTATTCGGTGCTGGTCGAGGAGGACTACCCGTTGACGCGCGATGAACTGGTGCCCGCGCTGCGCAGCCGCGAGATCGACAGCCGCCCCTTCTTTCATGCGCTGGACACGTTGCCGCCGTTTCACAGCAACACGCCGCGACCGGTCGCCTACCGGCTGAGCCGCACCGGTCTCAACTTGCCCAGTTCGCCCAGCTTGACCGACGCACAGGTTGGCCACATCTGCGCCACCTTGCGCTCGCTGGCCGGATAAGCGCCCATGTCCGCCAGCCTCCCGCCTGCAAATGGCCTTGCCGCCATCGACGTCTCCGTCATCCTGCCCACCTACAACGAACTCGACAACATCGGCGACCTGGTTGATGCTATCTTGATGGAATTGACGACCACAGAGAGCAGCTTCGAGATATTGGTCGTCGATGACAACAGCCCGGACGGCACTGCGGCCGCGGTTCGCGCACGCTACGGGCTGGATGCAGACGACCTCTCTCCGATGCTTGCAGAAGGGCCAGGGCGCGGCTACGTGCGTCTGCGCCTGCGCAAGAAAGAGAAGGGGCTGGCCAACTCGATCCGCGAGGGGCTGGAGCTTGCCAACGGCAGCACGCTCGTGGTCATGGACACCGATTTCAACCACGACCCGGCCATGATTCCCCAGATGGTCGATCTGCTGCGCTATTACGACCTGGTGATCGGCAGCCGCTTTGTGATGCGCGGCGGCATGGAAGATGTGTGGCGTTACCGTGCAAGCCTGGTCTATAACATCTTCATCCGTCTGCTCTTTCATACCCAGATCCAGGACAACCTGAGCGGCTTCTTTGCCGTGCGGCGGGAGCGGCTCTTTCAATTGCAGCCCAAGTTTGACCGTATATTTTATGGATATGGGCGACTATTTTATTCGCCTCTTGCTGGCCGCCTGGCGCAGCAACTGGCGCATTCTGGAGGTTCCTGTCTTCTATATTCTGCGCCGACATGGCGACAGCAAGACCGGTTTCTGGTCGGTCTTTGCCGAGTACACCGCAGCGGTCCTCAAGCTGCGGCTCTTCGGGCTATAGGATGGGGAGAGTCTGAACATGGTACGTTCGCGCCGCTATGGCATCTCCATCCTCATGCTCCTGCTCTTCTCGGTCTATACCTTCACCAGCGCCGGCAAGTTTCACATTGTCGACGAGGTCAGCCTGTTTGCGGTCACCGAGTCGTTGGCGCTGCGCGGGGCAGTGGACACCAACGCCATTGCCTGGACCCAGTGGGTCAACAGCCCCGGCGAGGTGCTCGGCGCATTCGGGCCAGAAGGCGATGTCTACAGCAAGAAGGGGCCATTGCCTGCGTTTCTGGCGGTGCCCTGGTATCTGTTGCTGCTGCTCTTCTCCCGCCTGGGCGTGAGCTTGGGCATGTTGCAGGGCACACTGCTCTGGAACGGCGTTCTGACTGCGCTGACCGCCGGTCTGCTTTGGCTGACTGCCAATCGGCTTGGCTATGGCAACCGGGTTGGCGCGCTGCTTGGCCTGCTTTTTGGCCTCTGCACCATCGCCTGGCCCTACGCCAATCAGTTCTTCGGCGAACCGCTCAGCGCGCTCAGCCTGCTGACTTGCTTCTACGGATTGCTCTCCTTTTGCGCACCGGCCGCTGCGCTGGATGTGGCTGGCTGGCATCGGCGGGGCTGCGGCCGTGGCGACCGTCACGGCGCATCTGTTGCTCGTGGCCGTCTTTGGCATGTATTGGCTGGTTGGCTGGCTGCGCCTGGCCGCGGCTGGTAGAGCAGACCAGCATCCACCCAGCGCGTCGCCTGCTGCCGAGCGCGACGAAGCCAGCATCTGGAATCTTCGCGGCTTCCTGATCGCGGCGGCTGGATTTGTCACGCCAATACTGGTGGCGGGCCTGCTGCTGATGGCCTACAACGCGGCGCGCTTCGGCAGCTCGTTCGACACAGGCTATCATTTTGACAGTGGCGAGGGATTTTCGACGCCGATCTGGGTCGGTTTCTGGGGCCTGGTCGTCAGCCCCTACCGGGGTGTCTTCTGGCACACGCCGCTCTTTCTGGCCAGCATCTTCACCATTCCCGCGTTCTGGCGGCGCCATCGAGCCGAGACCCTGGCGATCGCAGTAGCCAGCGCGACTGTTGATTGGGCTGTACAGCATGTGGTGGATGTGGTGGGGGGGCTTCGCTGGGGCCCCGTTTCCTGGTGCCCATGACTCCCTTCTGGGTGCTGCCGCTGGCCATCTTTGCCGAACAACTGGATCGGTGGCTGAACCTGGGCTGGCACCGCAACCGACGCTCCCTGATCTACGCGCTGCGTCGTTTGCGCGTCGGCGTCTGGGTGATGGTCGTCGCGGCGCTGCTCTCGTTTGGCGTTCAACTGCTTGCGGTCTCGCTCAACTATGTCAACTTTGAGATCCAGCTGCGCGAGCGTTACCCGACCAACTGGGAAGACCCGCTGGAATTTGGCCCGCCGGCCCAGGCCGTGACCGACCTGCTCGACAGCCCCGTGATCGGTCAGCTTCGCCTGTTGGTCCAGGGATTGGCCGTCAACAGCGACCTGGGTTGGCTCTGGTCCGATGGCAATGTGCAGTGGCTCGTGGTGCTGGTGGCAGCCGCGGTGATCGCCACCTATGCGTTTCTCTTTGGCGCATGGTGGATGGCCGCGCGGTCGGGGCGCGAAGAGGAGGCCGTTGCCAGTTTGCCCATGCGCATCCTCGCGCCGATCTTGCTCGTGCTGTTGTTGAGCACCTGGCTGGCCGAGTTGACCCATGTGACCCACTACGGCGTGCCAGGTCAGGGCTATCGATCCGTGATCGACGAGATCTGCCGGCAATCGACCGAGGACGATGTAGTCGTTACCGTAGCGCCCTTTAGCTATCAAATCCCCATGAACTGGCTGCCCGCTGCGTGTGCGGATCAGCCCCCGATCTTTGGCTACGCGACCAGCAGCATGGTCAATCCAGAGGCTCAAAACGCATTGGCACAGGCCCTGCAAAGCCATGATCGGGTCTGGTTTGTCACCTCTGGATTGGCGGCCAATGACCCCGACAACACAGTCGAACGCTGGCTCGCAGGCGCTGCCTTCAAAAGCAGCGACGTCTGGTACGATGACTACCGGCTGCTCCAATATGCAACAGAAGGTGCGCTCGCTGACTCGCCCGTTGCCAATCTGAGCATCCCGCTTGGCGACGAAGGCGAGGCCGCCGTGATCATCCTCTCTGCCCGCGCGCCGGCCGTCGTCGAATCGGGCCAGGTTGCGCCGGTGGAGATCAACTACTCGTTGGCCGTTCCCGCTACTGGCGATCTGCGCTGGTTTGTGCAGTTGCTGGCCCCCGATGGCCAGGCTGCTGCCCTGCTCGATACCGGCCCGATGGACGGTTACGGTTCGTTCTCCCAGCTGCCGACGGGACAGGAATTGACCGAGCGGGCAGCGCTGCATCTGCCCCTCCATATGGCGCCCGGCATGTATCAATTGATTGCCGGACTCTATGATCCTGGTCGGGATGGCGCGCCGCGCCTGCGCACGCCCGATGGCTCTGACTTTGTCCAACTGGGCATCCTGGAAGTGGTCAATTGATCATTCTGAATCGCGGATGGTGAATCGTGGACGGTGAACGGCGTTGTTGCCGCGTACAGCGTTTGGTGCGGCGTGCTTGCTGGTTGCTGCCGTCGTTCTGTTTACCTGCCCGTCCTGTTGGGGCTGCGCACTTTTCCCGATGGCGATTTCACCCATCACTTCCTGCCTTTTAGCCTCTTTCAACAGCACGAACTCCTTGCGCTGCGCCTGCCGGTATGGAACCCTTTTACCTACAGCGGTCACCCGTTTCTGGCCGATACCCAGGCCGCTCTCTTCTATCCGCTGAGCAATCTGCTGCTCTTTGCCACGTTGCCCTGGACCGATCCGGCAGCTCGGCTCTACTTTCTACAACTGGAAGCCATTGTTCAGATAGCACTGGCTGGCTTTTTCGTCTTTCTGCTCGTCCGCGAGTTGACCGGGGTCTGGCACGCGGGGTTGCTGGCCGGCGCGATCTTTGCTCTCTCCGGCTATCTGACCGGCTACCCACCTGTTCAATTGGCGGTATTGCGTACGGCCATCTGGCTGCCGCTGCTGTTATGGCTTCTGCTGCGCGCCATGCTCGAACCCGGCCGTTGGCGTTTTTGGATTGGCGCGGTCGTCTGCGCCTCGGTCATGGTGTTGGCTGGCCATCCCCAGACCCTTCTCCATGCTGCGTACGCAACGATTGCCTGGGTGATATTCTTGCTCTGGCAAGCGCCGAAGACGAGCATACAGACGAACGCACAGACAACCACGCGGGTCATCGGCTGGCTCGTTTGCGGTCTGGCCATCGTCGGTTTGAGCGCGGTGCAACTTCTGCCCAGCCTGGAGTTTGCCCAATACAGCGTGCGCGCCAACGTAGAGTATGCCTTTGTCAGCGGCGGGTTTCCGCTGCAGGACACCTGGCAACTGCTGCTGCCCGGCGTGTTGACGGTCTACTCGCCGCTTTATGTGGGTGTTGTGGCGCTGGGATTGGTCGCGCTGGCATTGAGCCGGCTGCGCCGCGGCCAACCATCGCCGGATGCGCCGAAGCTGGGAAAGGGTACTCTGGCGTTGCGACCGGCCGTCGCCTTTTTCCTCGCGCTCGCCGTGATCGCGCTGCTGCTCTCCTACGGCGAAAATGGCTTTCTCTATTCGCTCTTCTACCGGCTCGCGCCTGGCTGGGATCGTTTTCGCGGCCAGGAGCGGGCAGCCTATCTGGTCACCCTGAGTCTGTGCGTGTTGAGCGGCTATGGCGTTGCGCTGTTGACTCAACTCACGTTGGGACAGCGCCGCCGCATTGCGCTGATCTACGCCGCGGTGGTGACCATCGGCGTCTATGCCTTTGGCCTGATCTGGCAGTTGCCGGGTCGCAGCGCGATCAGCCAGTGGAGCTATTTGGGCGTCGCGTTTGTCACGTTGACCTTGGCCATGGGTTTTGTGCTTCTGCTCTGGCTGCCCGGCTGGAGCCGACGCCGCTGGATCATTCTGGCCACGCTGGCGATCGGCAACCTCTTCTGGGCCAACTTTTCCACAAACCTGGGCGACTACGGTCCGGTGCGCAAGACGTTGCTTGCGCCCGAGATGGTCGCGCTGGAAGAAGCGGTGGCGGCGCGCGCGGACGCCAACCTGGGATTGCCGGGCCGCGTCTACAACGAAGCGCGCATCTACGATGACTACGGCATGAGACAGTCAATGCGAGGATGTCTTGGGGGAGCAGCCCGTTGCGGTTGGCGACCTATGCGGCGCTCTTCGACGACTTCCCGCTGGACCGCATGTGGCGTTTGACCGGCGTCGAGCATGTGTTGACCTGGCGACGCGAGCTTTTCGAGCCAAGCGAACTGCTGGCCGAATTCCCCCAGGCAACCGACACGACCTACCTGCATCGGTTGACCGAACCAAACCCGCGCGCCTGGCTGGTCAATCAAGTCGAGGTTGCCGCGGATGACGAAGCAGCGCGCCGTTTGCTCGCAGACCACAGTTTCGATCTGGAACAGATCGCGCTGCTTTCGGAAGGGGAAGTCGGCAGTCGCCTCGACGGCGACTCGACGGCCCGAACGCCAAGCTACACCGTTGCACTGGCGCAGAGAGGGCCAGCCAGCCTGCATGTCGAGCTGGAAAGTGACACAGGCGGCCTGTTGCTGCTGGCCGAAAACTGGCTACCCGGCTGGTCGGTTGAGGATGCGCGCTGCGACGCTGGTCCGTGCGAGTCGCAGCCATCGCCGCTGGCCGATCTGCCGGCGCTGTCAGTCGAACGCGCAAATCTGGCCCTGATCGGCGTGGCTGTCCCCCCCGGCGCCGTGGCCTTCGACCTGGTCTATCGACCCCAGACCTTGACCATCGGTGCATGGATCAGCGCGCTGACGTTGCTAGCGCTGACGCTTTTGGCGCTCGTGCTGGCCGGGGCCGCGCGCTGGCGACTTCGGCGGCGGGCGGCATGATGGCTGCAAAGACCGTGCGGCTGATGCTCTTGACTCTGCTCCTGCTGGCCTTTGCTCTCCGTATGCTTCGGCTGGACTATCAGGAGTTGCGCGGGGATGAAGTCTTCGGCTACTTCTTCAGCCTGCGCGACCCGGCAGACATTGTGAACGCCACGCTGGAATTGGCCGAGCCTCACCCGGTGGCCAGCTATCTCTTGCAACACGGCTGGCTCGCCCTCGCCGGTCACAGCGAGTTTTCCCTGCGCTGGCAGAGCCTCTTCTTCAGCG
>JAAUPU010000076.1 GCA_012032975.1 Caldilineaceae bacterium
TTGCCGTCTCTGGCACAACAGCGCCGGTAACCAGTATCGATCCACAATCCAGATTCAGGTGAAGCCATGATTCAGATCATTTTCGGTATTCTGCTACTTCTGTTGTTCAACGTCCCGATCTTCTACCTCATGCTGCGGCGCCCAAAGACCGAAGTCGAGGCAACGCCTCTGATGGAAGCAACGCCGGCCGAATGAGCAGCGAGAGCCATCCTGCACTGTTGGGATGGCTCACCAGTGCATCACGAAGCCACCGTCCACGTTGATGGTTTGCCCGGTCACATTACGCGCCCGCTCTGAAGCCAAGAACACAGCCATATCCGCGATGTCTTGCGGCGTCTGCCAGCGATTGAGTGGCACAACCTTGGCGATCTTTTCTGCGGCCCAGGTTGCATAATCGACGCGCTCCGATTCGGGCAAGTTGCTCATCTGGCCCCGCCAAACATCCATATTGAGCGGTGTCTCCACCATGCCGGGACAGAGGGCGTTGACTCGCACCCGGTAGGGCGCCAGATCCTTGGCCGCGCACTGGGAAAAGTTGATCAACCCCGCCTTGGACGCGCTGTAGGGCGGGTCGGTCTGCGACCCGATCTGCCCGGCCACCGAGCTGACAAAGAGCACCGCCCGCGACCGCTCCTCGTCCCCTCTTCCTTTTCCGCCCTGCGTCAAATCGGGTACGAATGCGTGCAGTGCGTTCACCGCGCCGATCAGGTTGACCTCAACCAGACGCGGCCATTCGGACGGCTGAAGATTCCAAAACGGAAAGCCGCCCGTCTTGCCAGCCAGCCCAGCCGCATAGACCAGTTGGTCGACACGGCCCAAACTGGTGCTGATCTGCTCGGCGGCCACGGTCAATCCGGTGAAGTCGGTCACGTCGCTGACAAGGCCGAGCGTCTTGACCTGATGCTGACCAGCAATCTGCTGTGCCAGATCGACGACACCGGGCGAAAGGTCCAAC
Source organism: Caldilineaceae bacterium (assembly GCA_012032975.1). The sequence continues at coordinate 956 of JAAUPU010000076.1, forward strand.
AGCGCTACGTGCGCGCCTTCCGCGGCAAAAGTCTCGGCGATGGCGCGCCCGATGCCGCTGGCCGCGCCCACCACCACGGCCACCTGATCTGTCAGTTGAAGATCCATTGTTCAGCTCCTTTATTCTTGCTTGGCAATTCATGCAATTCTGAATTGGCCAAGATGCTGGCGAAATGTCGATTTTCGGTTTCCATCATGTTGTTGAGCAAAGCACCGTTCAGCTCTCAGCATTCCGGGAATGTGGGACATCAACCCATTTCGCAGACTCCCGAGTCGTTCAGACCGATCAATCGGGTGGTCGCGTCCTCATCGTCCCCCGAACCAACGACGCTTTGGCCGTGTGCGGCGAAACTGCTCCAGGAAAGCGTCGGTTTCCGGCGTGACCAGCGGCGTCAGATCGGCTTTCGGACCTGCAAGCGTGCGCCACATTTCCACATCCGTCTGCCCCACTTCCAGTTGGCGAAATACTCCGACTTGCTGTGCGCGGGCATAGAAGCGCAGAACCGCGGCGGCGATCGCGCGTCTATGCTCGGCTTCGGCTTGCCACCACCGGCCAAAATAATCGTACAATTCCAGCCGTTGGGCATTGATCGCCACGGCCGCGTACTCTTCCGCGCCCCAGTCGAGCGGTTCAATCTTCAGCGCACGCGACACAATCCCAATCGTCTCCAACACGGATGCGGCGTTGGCTTCGAGCAGAAACGGAGACAGCGGCGCGTTGGCCAGCGCGTGCAAGCTCAACTCTTGGCTGGCGCGGGTCAGCGCGACATAAAGCAGGCGGCGCTCCTCCTCGATCCGACCCGAACGCTCCAGCGGGATGACGCCCTGGTTGCAATCCGGCACGAAGACCAGCGGCCATTCCAGCCCTTTGGCCTTGAAGATGGTGGTGATGGCCACACCAGGCGCTGGCTTGGAGGGCGCGCTTTCGCGTCCGTTTTCAGTCAAGACAAAGGGGATACGCGCCGCCATGAGCGCCTCCTGGATCGGCGGCGTCTGTGCATAGACGCGCACCAAAATGGCGATCTGTGCAGGCGTGCGCCCATTGGCGAGCGCGTGGCTGATGCGGGCGACGATCGAGCGCGCCATCTCGTCACGGTTCTCGTGGATCAGCAGATCGGTCGAGCCGCCAAAGCCTTGCGTCAGCGAAAGCCGCTTTGGCTGCCGATGGCGATTGTGGCGAATGACCTGATTGGCCAGCGCCACCTGCGACGCCTGACAGCGGAAGTTGTCGGTCATCATGTAGACAGCCGACCGGTATCGTCGGCGAAAGTTGAGGAAGTGGTTGGGGCTGGCCCCGCGCCATTCGTAGATCGTCTGGTCGTCGTCGCCAATGGCCATGAAGTTGCGTTCGGGTTTCGTCATCAGGTCCAGAATCTCGGCCTGGGCGAGATTGACGTCCTGGAATTCGTCCACGATTACACAACGGTGACGCTGTTGGAGGGCGCCCAAAATCGCTTCGTGACGGCATAGCAGCTCCCAGCCGGTCATCAGCATATCGTCAAAGGTGAGAGCGCCCTGGCGCAGTCGCTCGTCTTCGAATGCCCGATAGAGGTCAGCGTACCAGGGCGCGTTTTCAGGCCGTTGGGCGCTACGGGCGACCTTGCGCGCCCAGCGGGGCAACTGGGCACGGCTCATCTCGGCATAGGCGAGGTTTGCTTTGCAGTTGCCCACGTAGCCCAGAAAATCTTCGCGATCCAGGCCATCCAATTGGCCAGCCCAGTTCGGCCGGGCCGCTCGGACCACGGCCACGGTGTCCATCAGCAGCTTGTCCGCGGAGGTGTGCAGCGCATGGCCGCTCCGTCCGAGCTTTAGCTCTGGCAGCGCGCCCCGTCGATGCGCCTCGCGCACAATCTGGAAGCCGAGCGCGTGCAGCGTCTTGACCTGCACCCTCTGGCAATGGGGCCAGCGCGCCAGCCCGCGCTCAATGTTTTGGTTGGCATCCTTGTTGAACGAAGTGGCCAGAATCTCCTCGGGCGCAAAGATCTTCTCGCGCACCAGCCGCTCAATGCGGTGGATCATGGCCGTGGTCTTGCCCGACCCGGCCACGGCAAAGACCAACGCCGGTCCGCGGTCGTGGCGCACGATGGCCTGCTGTTGTTCGGTGAGGGAAAAGGCGGTGGTTTTCACCCAAATATCTTAACGGAGGGATGGAGCGAAGGCCAAAGAAAGGGCTAGACTGCGGGCCGTTTTGATGGAAAAGAGCGGTAGAGATGAAACGTTGAAGCCAATCCACCGGTCCTTGGTGCGTGGAGGGTGCCCGAGCTCGAGCCAAGCACTGTGTACGAGATGCAGAAGCAGGCCTATCGCACACCGACCAGCAGCGGCAGATCGCTCAGAATATCCTTCAACTCTGGCTCGCGAACCCGCTCGATAGCGGTGACCAGCGAGACCCATTCCCGGTCGCGGAAGTCTTCGTCCCACTCGTCAAAAAGGTCGGTCACGCGCATGGCGAACACCTCAACCTGGCAGATGCCGCCCCACTTCTCGTAGCTGTATTCGCCCACGGGTTTGGGAAGGACGCGACCTTCGACGCCGGCCTCTTCAAAGGCCTCCTTGGCGGCTGAAGCTGCCGGCGACAGGTCTGGCTCAAGGATGCCTTTGGGAACGATCCAACGCGCACCGCTGCGCGACGTGACCATGAGAATTTCGAGCCGACCGTGGTACTCTCGGAAGGGGATTACGGCCGATTGATTGTAGAAGTAATCTGGACGCGTGGCCACGAGAATCTCGTCTTGGTAGTTAAACCATTTTTTCAGTCAAGAACCGTCAAGATATGACACGGTGACAGGGTGACAAGGATGCTTTGTCCTACCCCCTGTCACCTTGTCACCTTGTCACCTTGTCGCCTTGCCACCTTGCCACCCAGCCATTCTCGGCGGTTGATATAGCCGATATAGCAGGTGGCACTATTTCTTGTAACGCTGTTCCCGCGCCGCGGTGACGATCAGATCGACGACCAATTGGGTATTCAAGCGGCCCGTGTTGAGCATCAGATCGTAGTGGTGTGGATCGTTCAAGTCGGCGCCATCGAAGACGCGCTTGAACCAGTTGCGCCGCTGCTCATCGGCGCGCTGGATGATGCGCCGGGCACTGGCCATGTCGGCCAGCCCACGCCGGGTGTGGATACGCGCGGCGCGCACTTCCAGCGACGCGTGCAGTCGAACGTGGAGCGCAGCTGGCCAATCTGCCAGGACTAGCTGCGAGCCGCGCCCGACAAAGACGACGTTGCCCCGCTCTGCCAGTTTTCGGATCGCGGACGATGCGGCCGACGAATACTCCTTTTCGTCCATTGCAGCGGTTGACTTGGCACCAACCGGCTGGCGCGAGGCAAAGAGAGAGCGCATTTCGTCGCTGACAAATGCAGGCTTTGTGGAAAGACGCTCCTCGGTCTCGGCGATGACCTCAACGCTCACCCCTGCTTGGCTGGCCATCTCGGCCAACACCTCTTTGTCGACGCAGATTGCATTGATGTAGGCGGCCACATCCTCGGCGATTTCCGTGCCCCGTGATCCGAGTTCGCGTGAGATGGTGATGACGGTCATAGTTTCCCCCTCGCTTTGACAACTTGCAAACGAACCTCTGGTCGCAACGCGCTCTATCCATCATCAGCGATGTAAACAGGATTGGAGAGCGCCCATCGCCAGTCGGCCAGGTCAAGCTCCGCAGGCGAGTTTTTCGGCAGCTTTGCCCCGGGCCATGTCGCCTACAACTTCTGCCCGCAAATATCGACTGGCCTCGACCGAAAGCTGAACTTGCATGGGATCATCATCGATCTGGATCCGACGCACCACCGCGCCGTCGGCGATGATATGCAGGGCAAGCCCGCTGCCTCCAAAAACGTCAGCGCAAAGCTGAATCGCCTGACCACCCACATGCTCGAGCTGCCCACCCATCAGAATGTCTTGCTCATTGACGCTGGCCGTCAGCTCGATGCGCGGCCCGTCCGGCGTCGCGCTGATGCAGGTTCGACCCGCGCAGATGGCTTCGAGGATCGCGCCGACGGTAGCGTCGGTTGCCTTGACCCAGGTGGTCGGTTGGCCCAGACGCAGATAGTTGGTCTCGTCGCCGGCCGGGCAGTGATAGTCGCTGCCGCCGACGGCCGGCATTCGACGTCCCTCCCCCCAGCAGGCGATCCCAAAGCGCCAGGCTCTCGTTGTTGCGATGGGGCCACGGTCCCTGCCAGACCTCCATGCACTGCACGGGCAGATCATCGCCATACTCCCACGCAGGTCCACCCGTCTTGGGGTGATTGATCGAGCAGATGCCGCCGCGGGCGTGCGCCAGGTCGATGATCGCGGCCATCTCTTCGCGGTTTCGACTGCGAAAGTCGCACCAATGACTCGTGCCCCAGACATTCATGTGGCCGTAATAGGTGGTCACTTCCTGGCCGGGAATCAGCAACAGATCATCGCCCGCAAGCTCTGGCAGCAACCGGTGATGGCTGACCGTGTTGTGGTCGGTGATGGCCAAGAAATCCAGCCCAAGTGCGCGCGCTTTGGCCACCAGTTGCTGAGGCGACCCGGCTGCGTCGCTGTGAAAGGTGTGGCTCTGCAGATCGCCAGCCAACCAAACGAGCAGTGCGTTGGCTTCCGCGGCTGATGGATGAAGGCGAGGCCGTTCCGCGACCTGGTCGGCCTTGGGATCCACAGATGACGCGGCTTCTGGACCAAGCTCAGCTTCGACCATCACATCATAGTCCGCGCCGGCGGGCCAGATTCGGTAGAGACCCAGCACAACTTGGTAACGTCCTGCCGGCAGGGGTCCGGGCAGATAGCCGGGCGTTGCCTCGTGGTTGGCAACGGTAAACTCGCTGCGCGCCGAGCCACTCCAGCCACGAAAGCCAGCCCCGCCGGGAAAGTCGGCGCCGGACGGGTCGAAGAGACCGATGTCGATGACATTGCCGCCCTCCGTCTGGTCAGACGACATACGCGCCGAGTAGTCGTAGCGCACGTGGAGGCTACGCGCTGGCGAGGGCAGATCAAAGCTCAGATAGAAGTAGTCGCTGCGCGCTTTGTCGGCCTGCGTTACGTGGCCATGCAGCCGGATCCGAAAGGTGTTCATGGGTTGAAAGCGAGATCCTGGAGAGAGATTCTACGTGGACGGCGTCCTGAGCGCGTCCAGCAAGCCACGCACCCAGGTTTCTTCTTCATCGCTCAGGTCTACATCCGGTGGACGGGTGTAGTCGATCATCAGATCGTATCCGCCGACCTCGTAGCAACGGGCGAAGACGGCAGGCAGATCCAACACGACATCGGGGTCATCGGGGCGCAGGGGGATTCGACAGCGAGGCAGACGGTCCATCAGCCCAAACGGGTAGACTTCCAGTTGGCCGCGGCGCTGGGCGCGTCTCACGCTGACCACATAGCGCCACTCCGGCGCCTCCAGCGTGTCGGCCTTGCGCGCCAGGGTTGTGGGTTCGCCGAAGCTCAGCAGGTCGATCTCCACAAGGTTCATGTACGAATTCGCCAGATCATCCTGCTTCTGGAGGTAGCGTTTGCGTCCGTTGCCGACCTTGTTGACCGGGCTGAGCACCTCGATCAGCGTGATGACGTCGCCTGTTTCACGGTGGACGATCTCGATGTAGGGCACACGTCGTTCCTCGTCCAGGAAGCCGATGGTCATCGGTTGGTCTGCGACCATGTCGGCGACCATCTCCGCGACGGCCCCCATCCTAACCGGCCCATGCTGAGGTTGAACGATCAGTACATCTGGTACGTACGCCTGTCCCATTTCTGCCAGCTCAATCCGTTCACCGATGCGGGCGACATATCGTGGTCGCAGGCGCGGCTGCAACGATTCGCGGATGTACGCGATCATTGTTGAATGCACATCCGGCCAGATCGAATGGTTCTCTAGATAGGGGTCCATCCCCGGAAATGGGCTGGGCATCTTTTGCTCCTCGTCAAAATCAGCGTGATCGTGGTGTAGTATATCACGGTTTGACCGTTTGCAGGAGGTGTTTGGCCGGTCCATGTGGTACAGAACACTCTGTCGGCCCAAGGGTCCAGCAAGACGAGATTCGCGGGTCAGCCTGAAACGCGCAGGCGGGGATTGCTCACTTCGTCGAGGCCGATGTGGATCAGATAGAGCGACAGGAAAAGCGCCATCAGCGCTACTACCGGCGCCAACCACCACCACCAGAGATTCTGGAAAATGGCGCTATAGCTGAGCGCCCAGTAGATCATCATGCCCAGCGTCATCTCGCGCTGGGGACCCAAACCCAGGATCGATAGCCCCGATTCGGCCAGCACAGCCGCAATAAAGGCATTGACAAAGTTAGCGCCCAGCCACTGGCCCATGTGCGGCATCAGCTCGCGCACAATGATCTCCATGCCGTTCATGCCGGAAAGCCGCGCCATCTGGACAAAGCCCCTCTCCTTGAGGCTCAAGACCTGGGCGCGGACCTGGCGGGCCGGGGACGGCCAGGCAAAAAGCCCAATGATCAGCGCCATCTCGGTCACGCCGATCCCCCGCACCAGGGAGGCAATCAGAATGAGGAAGAGCAAAGATGGCACCGATAGAAAAACATCGATCAGAACGCGCAGGATCGCATCCACGGAGCCGCCAAAGTAACCGCTGGCGAATCCAATCAACGCACCCAAAATGGTGCCGACGGTAGCGGCAATGATCCCAACCTGGATCGAATTGGGGATCGCCTCCGTCAACTGGATGCCGACGCTCTGACCGAGCGCGGTGGTGCCCATCAACGTGCTTTCACGGGGCGGCTGGCGAGGCGGAAAGCTTCCAACCCTCTTCAAATCCGGGTTCACGAGAAAGCCAGCGATCAGGGCCGTCAATAGCATCGCCAAGAAGATGGTGGCGCCGATGCTAAAATTACGATTGCGCAGGAGCTCCCAAAAAAGCCCCTGACGACCCTCAGAAACGTGTTCTTGGACTGGCGCAACAGCCATTGTCTATTTGCCCCCAGAACCTGAGAATCGGATGCGCGGGTCGATAAACGGATAGGCGAGGTCAATCGCAAAATTTGCCACGGCGACCGAGATGATAATCATCAGCACGCCACCCTGGATCAGGGGGTAATCTAGACTCTTGATCGCGTTATAGATCTGGTAGCCAACGCCTGGATAGGCAAAGATCACCTCGGTGATCAGCGCGCCCCCCACGATATGGCCCAGCGCGATGGCAAGACCGGTGGTTTGTGGCAGCAAGGCGTTGCGGAAAGCATATCCCCAGGTGATACGATTCTCCCGAATCCCCATCGCTTCGGCGTTCAGGATGTAGTCCTCGCCTTTCAGCGAAATGATCAGGCTGCGCATGCTGAGAAACCACCAGCCAAGCGAAACCAGCAAGATGCTCAGCGCCGGCAACATGGCGTGGTGCAGCGCATCGAGTAGAAAGGTAAAGGTAAACGAAGGACGAATGCCCACTGAGTAGGCGCCGGATAAGGGAAAAATCGGCCAATAATAGGCAAAGACAAAGACCAGGATCAGGGCCAGAATATAGTAGGGCGTCGTGTACAGGAGCAGCGCCACAGGCACCAACAGGCGGAAGCCGCCCGCCTTCTTGCCGCGCCAACCAACAATCGTCCCGACGACCGAACCAAGAATCCAGCTCAAAAAACGTCGTCACCAAGAGCAACGCGATAGTCCATGGCAGGGCATTCCACAGCATTTCACCGACAGGCGATGGAAAGCTGCTGATTGAAATGCCCAGATTGCCCTGCAGAAGCTCACGCCAGAAGCTAAGATATTGCTGCCAAAGCGGTTCGTCCAAGCCAAAGCGCATCCGATATTCGGCCACCATCTCTTGCGCGTTCATACTGCCGCCCACCGACGCCA
>JAAUPU010000077.1 GCA_012032975.1 Caldilineaceae bacterium
CTGCCTTGCACGCCTCGGCCATGCCGGCGACAACCGCGGCGACTCGCTCTGGAATCAGTTTGCTTGACGCCACATAGTCGAGGAAAAAAAGACGGGCGCGCATTCTGCACCAGGATATCGTTGACACAGTGGTTGACGATGTCGTGGCCGATGCCTTGCCAACGTCCCAGATCCGCGGCCAGCTTCACTTTGGTGCCCACGCCATCGGTGGAAGCGACCAGCACTGGACGCGCGGGCAGATCGGTCAGGGCATAGAGGCCGCCAAAGCTGCCCACATCGGCGAGTACGGCCGCATTGTAGGTGGCGCGCACCGCCGATTTCATCATCTCAACGGCCTGGTTTGCGGCATCGATATCAACACCCGCCTCTTTGTATCGCTGCCGATTCTGCTGGACTACGGCCATTTCAGCCTTCTTTCTGCGCATCATATTCGGATTTGAGAATTCCATAACAGGTCAGGTCTTCGAAGACGCCCCATTTCAAAACATGTTGGCGCAATTCTCCCTCGCGCGTCATGCCGATCTTCTGCATCACACGGCCAGACGCCGGGTTGCGCGAGAGGTGTCGCGCAACAATCCGATGCAGCCCCCATTCTCCAAAGCCATAACCAAGCATCGCGCGCGCGGCTTCGGTGCCATAGCCATTGCCCCAGTGAGGAGCGCCGATCCAGTAGCCGAGTTCTGCATGGACGTCCGGGTGATTAAAATGTAGGCTGATTGCGCCGATCAGAGCGTGGTCCCCCCGACGTACGATGGCAAAGGTGACGCCCTCCTCCTTTTCAAACGTCTCCGCCCGGCGCGCGATCCAGGCTTCGGCCATGCCTTCTTCGTAGGGATGTGGGATGCGCAAGGTCGTGGATGCGATGCGCACATCGCTGACATGCCGGTGTACGTCCGATGCGTCCGTGATCTCAAAGGGCCGAAGCAGAAGCCGTTCGGTCTGCACGGTTGGTTGCGACTTCATCGGTTTTTCCTATCCACGTTGGCCGACTCTGCCTCAGCCGACGACTGCCTCTGTATTCGGTGGCTGGGATTGGAGCGTCTCTGGCACAAAGATGCCCAGCACCGCGGCTGCGGCCAAGCCTGCGCCGGCCATCACAAATGCGGCCGCGGAAAGACCGACCAGGTCGGCCACCGTGCCCACGATGATCGGCGCGGCCGTCGAACCGGCGTCGCCGATCAGTCGCCAGATGCCGAGAAATTCCCCCATAGATTCACGCGGGGCAAGGTCAGCGCCCAGGGTCATCATGGTGCCGGAACCGATGCCGTTGCCGAAGCCGAGGACCAACGTCGCCGCCAACAATCCAAAAAGCTGCCGGTGAACGGGATCATGGCCATGCCCAGCGACTGGATCAAAAATGAGGGCACGTAGGCGAATTTTCGGCCATAGCGGTCCATGATCAGGCCGGCCGGATAGAACATGGACATGTCGATCAGCGAGGAGAGGCTGATGATGGTGCCGATCGCGGCCACTTCAAGCCCCAGAACATCGGATGCATAGAGCGGCACGATGATCGTGCGGCCCGACCGGATTGTTTGGGCGAAGAGCTGCCCAAGACCGGCGCTTGTCAGCACGCGGTGATGCTCGCGCAGGATGCTGGCTAGGTGGCTCCCATGACCGCGCAGCCCGCCGCGGCTTATATGGCGTCGATCTTCGACCTCGATGGCAAAGATGGCGGGCAGCGCAAAAGCGACCGCGGCAACCGCACCGTAGATGACGAATGGCATTCGCAAGCCAAAGGCCGCACCGATCAGGCCGCCAATCACGGGGCCGGCAAAGGTGCCGATGCGGTTGATGCCGCCGAAGATGGCAATGGCGCGACCCCGGCGATGGAGCGGCGTCGCTGTGGTGATGTAGGCATGCCGCGAGATGTTGAACATGGCCATGCCCAGACCGGAGATCAGCCCATAGGCCACCAGCTCTGGCACCGATTGAGCCCAACTCATGGCCAGGGTGGAAAAGCCGACGATGGCGATACCCAGCAACATGGACCAGCGCTGTCCCAACCGCCCCTGCAAAATCCCGGCAGGGATGTCGCCAATCAGATTGCCGATGCCCTGGCTGGCGATGACCAGCCCGACCAGACCATAGGAGATGTCAAAGGACTTGGCATAGACGGGCAAGATGGGGATCAACATGCCGCGGCCAAAGGCGAGCAGGAAGGTTGGGACGTAGACGGGGAGGATCAGTGGATTACGCATCGGCGCGGCTCTGTCTGTGGATGTGGATGTGGATGTGGATGTGGATCATATGTCCCAGTCGACGTGAAGGACATGTAGGGCCAGAATGATGTACTCGGTGTGGGCGGCGCCTGATTCGATCAGATGTTCGGCGCATCGTTCCAGAATGGTGGAGCCGGGACGACCAAAGCGCTGCGAAGGCAGAAGCTGAATCAGCTCGCCCAGGAGGTGCGCGCCGCGGTCCATTTCGTCGCGAGCGAGGGCGTCGGCGCAGGAAGTCAGCACATGGCCAAATTCGGCTGGATCGACGCGGGATCGGCGTGTTTGGCGGCCAAAGGCCGACAGGGCGAGCGCCATCGTCGTACCAGCGTCGTTGCGCACATTGCGCACCAAACTGCACGAAATAGCCCTCGTCGCCCACGATACGCCCCAGAGAGATGGCCAGTTCCAGCCGCGCGCCGGAATTGGTCGTTGTCTCCAGAAGATCGAGGATCGGCACGGTTGCGTCTTCCTTGCGCAGCGTGCCCAGGGCCGAAGCATAGGCCATTTGCAGACCTTTGTCCGGTTCCTCCAGCAGCCGCTGCAACATCAGCGGCGCGCTCTCTTGATCGCCCAGGCCGGCCAACGCGCGAGCGCTGTGGGCGCGCACCGACCGATAGTCGGCATTCAGCGCGGCGCGCAATGGCTCCAGCGCCTGCTCGTCGCCGATGCGTCCCAACGCCCAAGCCGCCACCACGGTCAGTGCCAACTCGCTGCCATCCAACAGTTCGATCAGCGCCTGGGTCAGGCGTGGGTCGGGCGCGCGCGCGCAATCGAAATGACCGCTTCGAAGCGCACGTTAAAGCGGGGGTCGTGTAATGTCTCCAAGCAGTTCGTCGACGGTCAGGGGGCTTCTCGACTGGGCCAGCCGTTCGGTCATCAGGACGGTGGATTGTTCGTCCCTGGCGAGATGATAGCGAACCATAGAGGTCATGGCCAGGAAGGGGTTGCCACGAAAAAAGATGCCAGCGAATTCGCCCATGCTGACGGTATTCTCGACATGAATTCTGCGCAGGACAAAAATGCTGACGATCGGCAGGATCAGCGCCACGACAAACATTGGAATATAAGGATCCAGGGTGATGTTGTAGAACTCGCCGGAAAGCTGGTCGGCCCAATCCAACACCCGACCACCCAACAGTTGGCTGATGCCACCGGTGATCCCGATCCAGGCAAAATAGAGCGCCATGTAGTCGGACTTCTTGGCCGATGGCACGATGCTCACATAGAGCAGGCGGGCGGAGCCAATGCCCCAACCCATGTTGGCCATGCCCTGGAAAAAGGCGATCCCAAGGGCGATATAGAGGCTGGCATAGACATTGCGCGGCATTGCCAGCCAGAAGACGGGCAGCAGACTAACCAAGGCCGCACCGGTGAGCATCACCGGCTTGCTGCCATATCGATCCGCCATCCAGCCCCAGACATAGCTAAACATCAGGGCGCCGAGCAACGTCCCAGATTGGAGCAGCACGACGTTGGAATCGCTCAGGCCGACCTCTTCCTGCATAAAGAGCGGGACAAATGCAGCCACCGGCACCGAAGCCAGCGTGATCAGACCCGCACCGACCAGATAGCGCACAAAGTTGCGGTCTGCCAACGCACTGCGGATCTCCCGCTCACGTTTGGGAGACGACTCTGTAATCGGCTGCGGCGCGCCGCCCGGAATTTTGGCTGCCAGTGCGATGGAGAGAAAGCCAAAGGCCGCGCCGATCACAAAGAGCAGCATATAGCCAGAGAGACCGATGGCCCGGCCCAATACAAATCCGGCCGTAGAAACAGCCACGAAGCCAGTCAGTGTGGTGAAGACATTGCTGGTGGCCGTGTATTTCCCACGCACCGAGTCGGGCACATATTCTTGAATCCAGGGAAAGTTGCCGGTGACGCCCACCGCCCGGAACATGGCGAAGACCGCCACGATCACACCGACGAAGATGGTCGTCGCCTGTTCGCCATAGAGACTCAGCACCCAGGGCGTCAGCAGCAAGAAAAAGACGGTCACATTGCGCAGACCAAAGAAGGTGATGTAGGTGCGCTTGTACCCAAAGCGGGTCACGGCCGGGGCGACGAAGAGCGCCACCAGGCCAAAGAATGGCAGCAGCGAAAGCAGAAAACCCATTTGGGTCTTGCTCAGACCCAGTTCGCTGAGAAAGAGGATGAAGACCGAGCCAAAGAAGGTGAACTGGACGGAGACGGTGTTTGCAGCGTTGGATGCGATGCTCCACGGCAAGCCGCTCAACTTCTCTACATTGGTGGGTTCAGCGGTGGGTTCAGCACTCATGATATGGTCATTTCAGCTAGCGGGGTTTCCACTCACGCTCACACAGTCAGCCAAAGCGTGAAAGGGGTGGTCACACATAGTCTATCCCGAAGGAGGCAATGACGTGGGTTCATCTATCGTGGTGGAATCGGTCCGGGAAAAGGCAAAATCCAGCTTCCAAGTGTAACACCGAAGGGCGGCGATACCGCAATCGGCAGATCGAAATCGGACTTCTTTGTCCCGCAGTTCGCTCTGCGTCGCCAACCGCAGAGCAGGGCCGGGCCAAGGTCTGGCGATGGTTGGCGAACGCCAGATCGTTTGGCGTAAAGCAGCACGCCCAGTATAATTGCACACGGTCTGGTCTGTCCGTTGACAGCCGACTACTCTCCGCAATCCGTGCGAGCGACACTCGCTGCGCTCGACTGTTCGCGACCTGCTTGCAACAGCGTCCTGTCGGCGTCACTTCCCCAATTTTGGATGATGGGCAGATATGAAACCAGCCGGCGCGCAGGTCAGCAATCGTCGAACCGGGCACAGCCGAGATGGGGCTGGGCTGTCGTCGTTTCTGCGACCTCGCTGCAACGGTCGCCGCTGAGTCGCTGCCTCGACTATCCACAGACATCGAAGCCAGATGACCGAAGCCGCGCTCCATATCCGCATCGCGTCGCAGATCCGGGTGCGCCTTGCCCAAGTGGGCGGGGCCACCGTGGCGCTCACGCTGATCGGTCTCATGACCCGGGCAATCACAGTCATCACCCAGATATTGATTGCCAGGCACTTCGGCACGACTGCTGCCAGTGATGCATTTTTTGCCACCGAGATCATCCCGGATGTGTTTGTGAATCTGCTGGCCAGCGGGTTGGGCATGGTCTTCATTCCGATCTATGCCGAATATCGGGTCCAGTCGGGCGACGAGGAAGCCTGGCGTTTTGCCAGCGCATTCCTGGTTGGCTCGACTCTCCTCTCGGTGCTCTTTGCCGGCTGCATCCTGATCGGCGCGCCGCTGCTGATCTCGCTGATCGCACCGGGCTTTGACGGCGAGGCCCGCGCGATGGCCATTCATCTGATGCGCATCATGGCCATCTCCATGCTCCTGTTGGGCTTGAACGCGGGCCTGCGCGGTCTGCTTCAATCCAATCGCAATTTTCTGGCGCCGGACCTGGCCCGCTTTGTCTATACCTGCGTGCTCTGTGTAGCTGCGTGGCTGTTCAGCGGTCGCTTTGGCATTTATAGCCTGGGCTGGGGCATTGTCGTGGGCGTTGGCCTCCAGTTTGGGTTGCAATTGCTCAGCGCAACGCGGCAGAAACTGCTCCACCCTGAATGGACGCTTGACCATCCCGGCGCACGCCGCGCCGGACGGCAGCTGCTACCGTTGGTCGTCGCCATCTCCTGGACCAGTGTGATGTTCGTGCTGGATCGGATGGCGGCATCTGGCATGGCCGAGGGCAGCATTGCGGCTATCAACTATGCCAACCGGATGATCATGCTGCCGGTCGGAATTTTTGCCATCCCGCTCCAGACCACCCTCTACCCCACGCTGGCCCAGCCTGGCCGCAGCAGGCAATCTCAGACAGCTTGCCGACACGACGCTGACCGGCATCCGCGTCCTGCTCTTCGTGATCATGCCTGCCTGTGTGGGTCTGTCGATCCTGAGTGTGCCGCTCATTCAGCTGCTGTTTGAACATGGCGCCTTTGACGCCGAGGCCACGAGGGTGACCAGCCAGGCGCTCACCCTCTATGCCATCGGCGTGCCCATGATCGGCGTCATCCTCTTTATGAACAGCGTCTATTTTTCGCTAGGTCGGCTCGGCATACTGGTCAAGCTCAATCTGGTCAGCTGGGGCGTCAACCTCCTCCTCAACGTGATCTTGGGGCGAATGCTCGCCCACCAGGGAATCGCATTGAGCACCACGATTACGGCGCTGCTGACGGTGGTGCTTCTGCTCTATTTTCTGATCCATGACTCGCTGCCGACCTTCAAGACGCGCCTCCTGCTGACTTCCAGCGCCAAGATTTTGATGGCTTCGCTGGCCATGGGCGCATTCCTCATCTGGATCACGCCACCGGTCCATAGTAGTCTGCACGGAGTCGGATTGAGCCACCAGGTCTTCGAGCTGACCGCGCTGATCGTGGTTGGCTTGGCTGTCTATCTGCTGGCTGCCTTTTTACTCAGACTCGACGAACTACGACTGATGACGCGCGCCGTGCGCAAGTTGCTGCGATGACAACCATGCCGAGGATTCCCTCCACGTTGAACCCCTCGTCCAGGCGAAAAGCGCCGTTCCGGCTGCTGGTCTTTGTGCTGGTTTTGGGCGGGCTGATCATGAGCGCGCTGGTGGGTCTGGTCTACCCGCGGGTGGCGCCGATCTTTGCGGGGTGGGAGTGGCTGGCTCTGGCAGCGGCGGCGCTGGCATGGCCGCTGTTGCTGCTCTGTGTGATAAAATATGACTGGATGGTCTTCGTGGCGTTCACGCTGTTCACAGTGGTGCGCATCGAGCCGGCGCCGTCGATCTGCTGCTCATGCTCTTGCTTGGCCTGGGCATCGTGCTCGGCAAGCTCAAGTTCGATTCGTTGCGCGGGACTTCATTGATCCATCTGGCGGTTTGGGCCTATTTGGTCGTCAACATGGTCTCGTTGTTGGCCGGGTCCGATGACAATCTACGTTTTATGGTCATTACATTTTATATGGTCGGTATTTTCTACTTTATCAAGATGTATGTCACGTCAGAAGCGACCATGCGCCTTGTCATGTTTGGCTATCTGGCCAGCGCGCTGTTGAGCGTAGCTCTACTGACCCTCGACTACACGGGTATCGGACCGGGCGGCATCTTTGTGGTCAACAATCGCGCCAAAGCGCTTTTCAAAGATGCCAACGTGTTCGGACCCTATCTGGTCATCGTGATCCTATTCTTGATCGACGAAATCTGGCGGCCACACCTGATCCGCAAATCCCCTGTGCTCAAGCTGTTGGCAGTGACTGCGCTGGCGGCGGCGCTTTTTCTTTCGTTTTCAAGAGCAGCCTGGGGAAACCTGGCGCTTGCGCTCGCGGTCTACGGCTTGCTCAACCTCAGACAGGTGACCGGCAAGATCGTTGTTCGCGGTCTCTTCTTCGGCGTGCTGGCTGTGCTGATCCTGGCCGTTATCGTCAACGCGACTGGCCTGCAAGAATTTCTCCTCTGGCGCGCGACCGCCGTCCAGAACTACGACTTTGACCGCCTTGCCGCGCAACAGGAAGCCGTGCGGCAAGGCTTCGCGAATCTGCTCGGATTGGGGCCGGGCATGATGGACATCGGTTTTTACAGCCCGCACAGCCTCTATGCGCGCAGCTTTGGCGAACATGGCATCCTTGGCTTTGCCGCACTCGTGCTGTTGTTGGGCGCTCTCTTGGTCCAGTCCTTTACCCATGCTGTGCGCGTCACGGATCGCGTTTATGGCCTGTCGCCCAAGGTCGTCTTTGCCAGCGCGGTCGGCCTCTTTTTTCAACAGCTTTGTCATCGATACACTGCACTGGCGCCATTTCTGGTTTCTCCTCGCGCTGCTTTGGATTCTGGCCGCCTATCGGCCACGTCCTGAAGAGGCGGACGAATCCGTCCCGCGGACGAACGCGCGACCCCCATTGCGTCCTCAATTGCGCGGGCGATCCGCATGAGCAGAACTGTCATGCAGCGTCCGTGGATCGGCATGGTCGTCCTGCTGGTCTTGCTCTTCACCACCCAGTGTCGTCCTTCCCCCGAAGACGTGCCAGCCGAGCCGACGCAGACCGAACCCGTGCGGGCGATCCAACCCACCTTCACGTCAACGCCGCTTCCGACCGCGACAGTGCCTGCAACGTCCATGCCGATTCAGGCCGAAGCGACGCCATCCGCTGCCACCCCATCGCCCTCCTTCACACCGACCTCGGCATCGGTTTCGGCCGCATCGGCGCGAGCGCCGCGCCCGCGGCGACGGCTACGCCAACACAGACGCCGACGCCGACGCCGACGGAAGGCTTCGGCGGACCTTACTACGGCGTTCATTACGTGCCAATGGAGGATCTGGCCACCGTCAAGGCGCTGGGCGCGGATGTGGTGCTGCGCGATATGCCGGACCACGGGACGCCCGAGGAATGGCTGGCGATTCTCGACGAATTTGAGGCCAATGACCTCCAGCTTCTGGCCTGGTTCTGGGAGCAAGGCTGGACCTTTGACAGGGCGACCGACGAGTGGACGATCAGCGATCAGGCGCGTCTTTTCCTGGAGACCGTCGCAGGGCATCCCGCGCTCTTTGCCGTCTAT
>JAAUPU010000078.1 GCA_012032975.1 Caldilineaceae bacterium
CCGCAGTCCGCAGTCCTGGTGGGCGACAGCACCTGGGATCCACTTGGCTATACCGGCAAGGCAAACAAGAATGTCATCCCGGCCTATCTGGCAGAGGTCGATCCCTGGCTCGGAGAGACGGCGTGTGAGAGCTGTTTTGTACAACTCAACGGTGAAGATCCGCTCTCTGAATCGGCCTTTTTGATCGACATGTGGCTGGGCCGTTTCCCAGTAGAGACGAATGCCGAGCTCAATGTGATCATTGACAAGATCATTGGCTATGAAAACGCGACCAACCTCCTTGCGCCCTGGCGTAGCCGAAGCGTCTTCCTGGCGGACAATTATTATTACCCCGACGGCCAGAAGGACAAGGCAGGCGACTTTGCGTTCTTCTCTGACAACGCGGTCGAGCTCCAGGATGATGCGATCTTGACGACGCGCGTCTATTACGATCCCTTTCCGCGGCTGAGCGATCCAGGCAACCTGGAAGGGTGGCGTGAACCCAACGTGACCAAAGCACGGGTCAAAGCGTTCGAGGCCATGAATGCTGGCGCCGGGATCGTCACCTATAATGGACACAGCCACCACGAGCAGTGGGCCGTCACAGACACCAGCTTTGCCCGGCCCTACCTCTTCAATTCTATCGATGTCAAGGATCTAACCAATCAGGATGCGCTGTTTATTGGTCTGTCGATGACCTGCTTCACGTCCCAGTTCATCAAGACCGCATCGGAGGGTCACGTCACGCTGGATGAGGATCTGCTGCTTCATGCCGGCGGCGGCGCGGTCACGATGTGGGGTCCGGCTGGTCTGAGTGTTGCCTGGGGTCACGATTACCTCCAGACTGGCTTTCACCAGGCGCTCTGGTCCAAAAAGCCGTTCACGGCCAGGGTGGGTGAGCTGGTCGAAGCGGGCTACACAAATCTGGCCACCACGGGAACCTGTTGCCAAGACGTGGCGCACACCTTTCTGATCGTCGGTGACCCTCTCACCAAAGTCCGTGCAGCACCCACAGATCGGCTGTATCTGCCGTTGGTCGTCCGATAAGCCGATGGGTGGAGATTGAGATTAGGAGTGCAAGCAAAATGAACGCAGGCCAACAAAACGCATCAACGATGCACGGTGCATGGCTGGTTGCGCTGGTTCGGACGCGGTCGGTTGTATGGTTGGCTGCACTGCTCTTGCCGCCATTGATCTTGCTGTCCAGTTCCATTGAGGTCAACGGGCAAGCGGCAGCCAATGCAGGGGTACAAGTGCAAGCCGTCGGCGCCGATGTGCGTCTCTCTTGGCGCATGGGCGGCGAGGCTGACCAGCTTAGCTTTGCCACGGCTGAGGTCGGTCTGCCACTCCAGCCATTCGCCGGCTATCTACTGCCCATCCATCTGGAGACCGTTGAGTTGCAGAGCGACCAGCCCGTCGCCGCGCAGATCGCCCACATTGAGAGCATCGCTTGGGATGGGCACTTGACCCTGGCAGAGATGACGCCAGCGGCCCTTGACATGCCGCCCGATCCGGCCTTCGCCCCGTCGTCCGAACCACGACTGCCCAGCGCGCCGATCACCCTTCTCCGTGAGGGAACGATGCGCGACACCCGGATCGCAGTAGTCGCCATCAGCCCGATCTACCAGGGACCGGACGACCCCACGCCGCGCCTCGCGCTTGAACTCGACGCCCTGATTTCTGGCGGGGCGCCGGTGACCGACAGCGCCGCGCTTTGGGCAGAGAGTTTCGGCGACTCGACCGGCGCTGTTCGGCACGTTGTGGCCAGCGAAAACCCGCCCGCTCCCACCAATCCCCTCGCTTCCAAAAGCGCCATCAAGGTGAGCGTCGCCAACAGTGGCATCCAGCGCGTGACAGGAACTGCATTGGGCGCCGCCGGTCTGAATCTCGGCGCTACAGATCCGGCGAAGCTGCACCTCTACCTCCGCGGGGTCGAAGTACCACTGCATGTGATCGACCGCAGCCCCGCCGGGCAACTCAACGACAGCGACGAAATTCGCTTCTATGCGCCGGCTCCGGGCGACCGTTGGAACGCTACAGACACCTACTGGCTTGCCGTCCAGTCGAACCCAGGTATGCGGATGAGCAGCCGCTCGGTCGCTCCACAGGGCGGGAGCGTCGCCACACGCAACACGGCGCTGGAGCGGGGTGTTTGGGAAACAAACGCAATATACGATTCAACCCTCTGGAGTCAGGAGGACGAACACTGGTTTGCCGCTGCGATGATCGTTGGCCCCACTACGTCGCCGTCCGACTACCCGACGCTATCCGCCAAGATCGACACGGTGCTGCCGCTGGCAAGCGGTAGTGGCGAACCATCCACCTTTCGCATTCGTGGGATCGTCCATGACCGTCGGGACCGTGACGCCTTCAACAGACCCATTGGACCCACTATCATCAACCATAAGCTTCAGGCCAAGATAGGTGGTACAACGACCCTATTTGAGTGACGGCCGATTTCGGACTGGCGCCAGTCCATGACTTTACCCAGACCTTGACCACACAGAACAGCGCCACCTCTCTGGCAAAATCGCCCTGTTGCCCACCCAGCTTTCCAACCGGGCTACGGCCCGACAAGGTCGAGTGGGAGCGTCCGGTACGGCTCGACTTTGCCGGCAAAGGCGGCGCCTTTTCCACCGT
This sequence comes from Caldilineaceae bacterium, assembly GCA_012032975.1. The sequence goes on from JAAUPU010000078.1 coordinate 2,620, forward strand.
GCCCGGCGCGTGGCGCTATAGCTTGCAGAATAGTCCGGCGGATCGCATCCTCTACGACATCAGCGACCCCCAGCATCCGGTGTTGCTCTCGGCGCCATCCGGCGTCAACTTCGAGATCCAAGATGGCGTGGATCCACGCAGCTATTTGTTGACCGGTCAGGGAACCCAACACGAGCCAGCCGTCGCAGCCAACTTGCCGGTGAGCTTCACCCCGTCGATGGGCGCTGACGTCATCTACATTGCGCCAGTCCGGCTACACTCGGCGCTAAAGCCGCTGCTGGATCACCGCGCTGCCCAGGGCTATCGCGTAAAGCTGGTGCGACCTCAGGAAATCTATGATGCCTGGAACTTTGGCCAAGTCGATGCAACGGCGATCCGCGATCTGCTGCGCTATGCGTTCCACAAGTGGAGCCCGCGACCGCTGGCAGCCGTTCTCGTGGGAGACGGCACCTGGGATCCATTCCACTATGAAGGCAAATTTGGGGAGAACGTCATTCCACCCTACATGGCGGATGTGGATCCGTGGCTTCGGGAGACCGCCTGTGAAAATTGCATGGCCCAGTTGCATGGCGACGATCCCCTCTCCGAAAGCGCCTTCTTGGTCGACATTTGGTTGGGCCGGTTGCCGGTGGAGACGCCCGAAGAACTGGCCACCGTCGTCAACAAGATCGTCGGCTACGAGCAGACGCTGCACACTGCATCGTTGTGGCGAAACAGCACCCTCTTTTTTGCAGACAACTACTACTGGCCCAACGAGCAGTGCGCAGTCCGCGACACAGCCGGCGACTTCACCCGGTTCAGCGACGAGGGAATCCTGCTTCAGGATCGCGCATCTCTGCCCAGCGCGTCTACTATGACCCGTGCCCCCAGGTCACGGATCCGGCGGGCATCGAACCCTGGCGCGAGCCGGGCGCCACAGCCGCTCGCATCAACGTGCTGGACCAAATGAACCAGGGGCAAGCATTGGTCACCTACAATGGCCACGCCAACCCCTGGCAGATGGCCGTGACCGACATCAAGTTTGCTCGGCCCTACCTCTTCAACCTGATCGATGTACCCGACCTGGACAACGCCGAAAAGCTCTTCATCCAGATGTCCATGACCTGTTACACATCCCAGTTTACGCGGCCTGGAGAATTCAGCCATACCACACTCGACGAAGCCCTGCTGCTCCATCCAGATGGCGGGGCCGTGGGCGTCTGGGGACCGGCCGGCCTGAGCGTTGCACACGGCCATGACTCGCTGCAGACTGGATTCCACAAGGCACTGCGGAACAAGACACCGCTCACGGCACGGCTGGGCGAGCTGGTCAGCGCTGGCTATTTCGAACTCGTCACCAATGGAAGCTGTTGCCTAGACGTCGCCCACACATTCCTCTTCAGCGGCGATCCATTGACGGTCGCAGGAATCCAGCCTCTGGAGAAAATCTACCTCCCGCTCGTGCGCCGGGGCGGTCAGAACTGACAAGTGCAGCGCAATCAGCTCCGATGGCCAAGGCACGCAGAGGCCGCGCAGCTCCAGGCGAGAAGAGCGTGAAACAGGGCCACGTCGTCAGCGAACAGACCATGCAGCGAGATTACCATGCCATCCAGCGCGCGCTGATCCTGACCTTTCTGCTCAACCTCGTGGCCACCGTCGTGAAGTTGGGCATCGGCCTCTCGACCGGGGCGCTGAGCCTGATCGCTGACGGACTGGACACCCTCTTCGACGGCGTGTCCAATGTCGTCGGCCTCATTGCGGTTCGGATCAGCAGTCAACCGCCGGACGATGACCATCCCTACGGTCACCGCAAATTCGAGACCATCGCCGCGCTCTTCGTCGCATTTGCGCTTTTTCTCGTCGCCTGGGAACTGGCCACCAGCTCGTTGGCTCGCCTCCAGGATCCCGCGCCCCCAACGGTCAGCCAATGGACGGTCATCGCACTGCTCTTCAGCATGGCCGTTCAGGGAGCGGCCGGTATCTGGGAGCTTGCCAAAGGAAGGCAACTCCAAAGCGAGATTCTGATCGCAGATGCCAGACACACGCTCTCCACAATCGGTGTCAGCGCAACCGTCCTGGCGGGGCTTCTGCTGGTCGCGCTTGGCTACCCGCGCGCCGATCCACTCGTCGCCCTCTTCGTAGCCGGCTTCATCGCCAAGGTCGGCGTCGAAACGCTGCGCGACAACATCCCCACGCTCGTCGACCGAGCGCCCCTGCCCGCAGAAAACATCGCGGACGTCGTGTCCGGTGTCGAAGGCGTCGAAAGCTTCCACCGCATCCGCAGCCGCGGGCCGGCCGACAATGTCGCCGTGGACCTCCATGTGCGCGTGGCGCCGCATCTGGCAATGCAGGATGCCAACGCCATCGCCGATGAGGTGAGAAGACGCCTGCTCAACCTGCCCGGTGTCGGCGACGTCACCGTACATGCCGAGGCCGAACGCACACCGGAAAGCAACCTCGATCTCTACACTGCCGCAAGGCTGGCCGCCCAAGAACTCAACGTCACCATTCACGAGTTCTGGGTCCACGAAACGGAGAGAAACCTGGCGCTCCATCTGCACGTGGGCGTAGACCCCAACAGCACGCTGTCCACCGCACACGACGATGTAGACCGTCTCGAACAACTGATCCTGACCCGGGATGCCTCCAAGTCAAAACGGTCAACAGCCACATCGAGCTCGCGGCCACCGAAGTGCTGCCAAGTGCCGAAGTCAGCAAGGGCTATCAGCAGCGAATCACGCGGCTCATCCAGTCCGCGGCGGACGGAATTCCAGCCTTGAATGATCCCCACGCCATCCAGATCCGCCAGGTGGAAGGCAAGCTCTTCATCACTATCGAAGCAAGAGTTGACGGCGGCCTGTCCATCGTCCAGGCCCACGACCTCAGCACCCAGCTGCAGGAAGCCGTACGCGCCATCGTGCCAAACACAAGCGAAGTCCTGGTCCATCTGGAACCAGAAGAAGCCGACCTCCCCACCACAGCAGACGCTGACCGCCACACCCCAAAACCACGCTGACTGGGTCCGCATCGCCCCGGACGAAATGACGCCAAGCAACCGCAGCCGCGCAAGAAATCCTCGCGAATTGGCCATTGACTTAGAACATACGTTCTGATACAATCTAGAACATACGTTCTGATTGCGGCTTCAGCCGTTCTGTTTTCGATGCCGCAGCCATGTCCATCATCTTTCAACTGTTGAGCCGGCAGGTTCACGTCCCAGTTCCGCCTACCCCACTGGATAGCTGGGTATCTATCATTCAGAGGTCCAAAATGGCCTACAAGAAGCGTGCCCTTGAGATTCAGGCGGACCGCATCGAGTCCGTCCTTCAGCGCCATAAAGTAGCAGGGCGAGTCAACGGCGGTGTCGTGACGCCCAGGTTCATCCAGTTTCATCTCACGACCCAATTGGGAACGAAGGTCAACAAGGTCTCTGCGCTGGCAGAGGAGATCGCGATGGCGCTGGGCCAACGAGAGGCGCGGGTGTATCGCAATGGGTCGGCGATCAACGTCGAGGTTCCGCGCGACGATCGGGAGCCTGTGCGATTGCTTCCGCTGTGCGGTCGGCTGTCGGGTGTGCCCCCGTTGACGGCTGTGCTTGGCCTGGAGGAGAACGGCGCGCCTCTGATGGTGCCGGTTGTCCTCGCCCGACGTTGCCCATGTCCTCATTGCCGGAACGACTGGCTCGGGCAAGACGGGCGTGGCAAGAACCCTGCTCACGTCGTTGGCAATGCACAATCGCCAGAGCCAGCTACAGCTCGTCCTCATCGATCCGAAGGGCCGCGGATTTGCTCCGTTGCGCGGGCTTCCACACGTGATCGGGCAGGTTGAGTCGACACCGGAGCAGGCCATGGAGCGGCTTCGCTGGGTCGTCAATGAAATGGAACGGCGCGATCGTGAGCAGGTGAGCCGCCCCGTGCTGATCATCGCCGTGGACGAATTGGCCGACCTGTTCATGACCGGTGGCAAAGCTGTCGAGCAGATGGTAACGCGCATCAGCCAGCGAGGACGCGAGGCGGGCATCCACCTGGTCGCGTGTACCCAGAAGCCCACTGCGGCGTTGATCGGTGGTGCGGTCAAGGCCAATTTCCCACTTCGACTCGTGGGTGCGGTCGCAAGCCGAGACGAGGCGCGCTTTGCCTCCGGCCTCACCGACAGCGGAGCAGAGAAGCTCGAAGGCAAGGGTGACTTTCTCCTGGTGACCAAGGGCGAGATGGTCAGGTTTCAGCCGCTGGATTGGGCCAAAAGACCTGACGTCAGTCGTGCAAAAACTCGTTACCGGCGAACGGACATCACGCGGTTGGGCTGGAGACGCCGAGAACTCGACGGGTTCTAGGCTCGCAGAGCCTGGTCAGGGAGGAAAGCAAGAAAGTATCTGGAATCGGTTGCGAGGCAAACGAAGAGCTAGTCATACTTGAAAGGACGAGGGTTGTGAAGCGTTTGATTGTGGTCGTTTTGTTGGTCTTTGTGGCAGTTGGCGCGTGGCGGATCGGGAGTCGTCTGAGCGCCGATGCGTTGGGCATGGGTGTAGGACTTGTCTTTGGGGTTCTGGCAGGCGTACCCACTGCTCTACTTGTGATGGCGTCTGGACGGCGTCGCGACGAGCCTGGATCGCGTGGCTCGAGGATGGGCCACGAACAGAATCCCCACGGGTTGCCGATGTACGGTGGCTACCCGCAACAGGCGCCGGTCATTGTGCTAACGGGCAACGCTGCGCCGGGTGGTATGGTCCAGGCAGGGCCTGGACAGTATGGGGCCAACCCTGGGTATCCGGCATTGCCGGATAGGTCGCAGATGGCGCCGCGCGAGTACCGGGTCGTTGGCGAGAAGGATGAGTGGGTCGACGATTATTGAGCGATCCTATGGTGGCGGCGCGAGTTCAATCTGTTGGACGATTTCGTCAAATTCTGGCTGGAGATCTGGAAAACTCGCGCTTTCAGTTGCGAACGTTGCGACGATTAGCTCCTCGGCGGCCCCGTCAAGAAATACGATTTGGTAGATGGTCTGAGGTGGATTGGCCAGGGGCGGGGGCCGGTCGATCTGTAGCGTCGCTGCGGGCAGCGCCATCGGATGCAGGTCGTCGCGGATGGTCGCAGTCACAACGATCGTGGGGTCTAGTTCCTTGAGCTGGCTATCGCTGGCTGCGAGATATTCCTCTAGATGAAGCCCCTCCCTGGGCAGATGCGTCATGCGCAGAGTTGCAGACGGCTGTTTGTCGATCTCGGCGGATTCGGTCCGAATGGCATAGATGGCGCGGGTGGTGGTCGCGGCGGTCTGGAGTTGGTTGCCGAATGGGCTGTCGCCGGTCAGTTCTTCACTCTTGTTGGCGATGGACCCTTGGCCGGCGTCGGTCAGTTCGACCCACTGCCATGTGGCCGGCAACGTGACTGTGAAGATGGCGGCCGATTGCGTGTGTGCGCGTGGGTCGATTGGTCGCAGGACGGGTTCGGCGGTCCTGGGTTGATTTTCGGGCGGGGATGCGTCTACGTCGGCAGTGGGCGTTGGCGGCGGCTCGCTTGCTGGCGCACGTTGATTCCAGTAAACAGCGAGGAAGATGCCTGCCAGCAAGGCGAATGCGAGGATCGTGACTGTCAGTACTTTTGCCCGGGGGGAGTGGGGGATCATTTGTGAACCTGTTTGTGAATGTTGGACGATCCGTTTTTAGAATGTGGCGGAGGGACAGAGATGACTCAGCGTGCATTCACCACAAAGTGGTTTGCGTGCGTCACAGATGCGGCGGCCATGAAAGATCAGCAGGTGAGACAGGTCGATCCACTCCTCTCGCGGTGTGATCTCCATCAGGTCGCGCTCGATCTTCTCTGGATTGCTCTGGTCGGTTAGCCCCAGTCGATTGGAGAGTCGCTTCACGTGGGTGTCGACGACGATGCCGTCGGCGATGTGGTAGACATTGCCCAGCACCACATTCGCGGTTTTGCGGGCGACCCCCTTTAATGTTAGCAGATCCTCCATGGTCGATGGTACTTCGCCATCATACACTTCGACAATCCGTTGTGCCGCCGCCTGGATATTGGCAGCTTTGTTGCGGTAAAAGCCAGTCGAATGGACCGCTTCCTCAAGGGCCTGTCGGTCTGCCTCGGCGTAGGCGAGCGCGTCT
>JAAUPU010000079.1 GCA_012032975.1 Caldilineaceae bacterium
GGCGTCCAGCCAATATTGTACCGGCTGGGACGACCGGACTACCTGCTTTGCGTCTCCGAGTTTATTCGGCGGCTGCACATCGAGGCGGGTTATCCAGAACGGCAGAGCAAAGCCACCTATCTCGGCATACCGCTTCACAAGTTTCCACCCCACGAACATACCTTCCCGGCCCAACGCACCTGGCGGCTGCTCTTTGTCGGTCAGCTTTGGGAAGGAAAGGGAGCACAGGTGGCTATCGAGGCTGTGAAATTATTGCGCAAGACCGACCCTGCGGCTGACGTGGAATTGAATATTTTTGGCAGCGGCGCGGCGGATTTCGAGCGATACCTGGGCGAGTTGGTCAAGGGGAATGGCCTGGAAGATCTTGTCCGCCTGCGCGGTTTTGTATCCCATGAACAGTTACGGGCAGAGTTTCACGGCCACGACATTTACCTGTTCTGCTCATGCTGGGACGAACCCTTTTCCGGCGGTCTGCTGGAGGCGTTGGCCACGGGCATCCCCACCATTGCCACCACTGCGGGGGGAACGCCAGAAGCGGTCACCGACGGCGTGAACGGTTTGCTGGTTCCCCCGAACGACCCGCAGGCCCTGGCCGATGCCATTGTGCGGCTGATGCACAACCCTCCGCTCTACCAACAGATCGGTGCGCGTGGGGCGTTGGATGTGCAGGAGCATTGGTCCTTCGACAGCTTTATCGATCGGGTGGAGGCTGCGTATCTGGCAGTCGTAGACGGGGCGAGATCTGGGCGCATTGTGGAACTGGAACCACGGGCGGAACCCCTTCCGTGACAGGCAGCAGCCAGACGGAGACGACCACACACATGCCAGCGCGGGTCTCCCTGACCGCGTGGATACGCCATCATCCAGGGAGCGTGGCGCTGCTTCTGCTGGCAGGGGCAAGCTGGTTATGGTGCTCCTCGCCCGCATCGGCAGCTTTGATCTTGCACCGATTGTAATTCCGCTGCTGGTTGGCGCACTCATAGCCAGCGGCCTCTCTCTGTGGCGAGCAGATCGAGCAGATGTTGCCGCCATTGCCCTGTTGGCGTTGCTTGGCATTCTGCTCTACACGCCGCCGGCGCAACACATTGCACTCTCTGGAGACGCGCCGATCTATCCCAACGAGGGAGCCTACATCGCCCGCACCGGCGGCGTGAGCGGCGTCTATGAACCGCTTGCTTCTCTGCCCCCGGCTGCGCGCGACCCTTTCTTTGTAAGTTCGGACGAGCAGTTTCGCGGCTTCATCACCGTGCAGTCATACGACGGCCTGGTCTACGGCGGCTATTACATCGTAGATGACGAGCCGATGCGCATCCACACGGCGCGGATGCCACTGGCTGAGGTCTGGTATGCGTTGCTGATCAAGTTGCTTGGATTGGCGCCGTCTTTTACCTCAACGGCTTTGTGGCGCTGATGGCGCTGATACTGCTCTATGCGGCGGGTGTGCAGGAGTTCAGCGGGCGGGGGGTTGCGCTCTGGAGCGCGCTCTTGCTGGCGCTCTCCTATCCGCAGGTGCATTTCAGCCGCGCACCCTACGCCGAAATTGTCGGGCAGTTTTGGATGTTGGCTGGGCTGTTGTTATGCACTCTTCTGGCTGCGGCAGAAGCGGCCCTGGCAACTGGTTCTGGCGCTCTTTTTCTGGACGACCACCTGGTCTGCGCGTGTGGATGGAGTCTTGCTCTTCGGCGCCATTTTTCTGCTGCTGCTGGTCGCCGCCTATGATCGCGACAGGCGCAGCTTGTCCGCGGCATTCTGGTCGATACCGCCCCTGCTTGTGCTGGCCTGGTTGGGCAACAACCCTGTTTACGTCGGCGCAACGCTGGAATTGTTCAGCGGCTCCTGGCGACTCTTTGGATGGGTATTTGTGCTCTTGCTGGCGCTGCTTCCTCTGCTGCTCTGGGCGACATGGCGATGGGGCGTTCAGCTTGTGGCGAGGGGCGAGCGGCTCTTGCCCATTGTCTACGCCCTGCTCTTCATTGCCTGCGCCTTTGTCGTTGCATGGGCCACCCTGCCCAACCCACTGCGCGACCCCGATGTCACCCGGTCATTTCAGGAGATCATCTGGTTCAGCAGCCGATATGTCTCACCGCTTTTCTACTGGCTGGCGTTGGCTGGCGTCGGCGCGACATTTTGGGGTCGGTTTGATCGGGGCAAACTTTTCCTTGCCGCGATGTTCTTGGGATTGGGTCTGGTCTTCTTTTTCAAATACAGCTCGGCGAATGTCTATCCGGTCTCACTGCGGCGTCTAATCGGCGATATCTACCCGTTGATGGCCTTGCTCTCCGGCAGTGCGCTGGCCGCGATTCCGTGGCAGGGTCCGTGGCGTTTTGTCCGTGTGGGCGTGGCTGGTGTAGCGTTGCTCTGGATCGGCTGGCTGACTTTGCCCGTTATGCAGCAGCGCGAGGCAGACGGCGATGTCGCCTTTGTCCAGGAGCTGCACCAAAATTTACCAGAGGACGCGGTGCTGCTTTTCGAGAAACAGGACGAGGATTCCTGGGTGGGCTGGCTGGCCGCGCCGCTCTATTCGGTCTACGGCGACTGGGCGCTTCTGCTTGACTCTGATTCTCCCGATCCGGAGCTGCTGGCCCATGCCGTCGCCAGCTTCGAGGAAATCGGACGGTCGGTTTATCTTGTTAGCCAGCAAGATCCGGCGCCCGAGGCATTGGTTCCCCCTGGTTATCTCGCCGAACCCGTTCAGCAACATCTCTGGCAGTCATCGTTGATCGGCCAGACGCGCGCGCCGTATCCCACCGCCTTTCTGGGAATTTGCCCACCCGGTGCATATCTATGAACTGTCGAGAAGTCGCCGTCGGTGATTCGCAACTAGAATAGAGCCTGGATGTACAGTTCCATGATCTGCGATGGTCTGTTGTGAAGCTGAGAACGCTCTTCAGCAATCATCATGTGGTTGCATTGGCCGCATATTCTCTGCTGACGCTCCTTCTCACCTATCCGAGCGCGTTTCGCATCACGAGCCATATCCCGGGCGCGGGCGACGCGCCCTGGTTTCTCTGGGATCTGTGGTGGTTCAAACATGCGTTGATCGATCTGGTAAGGTCGCCGTTTGTCACCGATCTGATCTACTTCCCGTTGCGCGATGTGCCGGTCACCTGGCAAACTCAGATCAACGAATTTGGCAGCATCCCATTGCAGGCTGCTACCAATGTGGTCGTGCTCTACAATCTTCTCTTTCTGAGCACGTTTATCCTCTCCGGCTATTTCACCTATCTGCTGGCCCTGCGAATCGTCGGTCGTAAAGAGCTGGCCTTCTTTGCCGGCATCATCTTTGCCTTTTGCAGCTATCGCGGCGTGCGTGCGGTGGGCCATCTCAGCCTGTTGACCACCCAGTGGATGCCGCTCGCGCTGCTGTTGGCCATCAATCTGTGGCGTAAACCCTCATGGCGCAGAGGTGTGGCGACAGGTGTTGGAACCAGCCTGGTCGCGCTCTCCAGCCCCTATTATGTCGGTTTTTTCTGATGCCTGTGGCTGCCATCGGTGGGCTTTATCTGTTGATCTGGCGACGGCGTGCGCTGCTCAGACCCCAGCTCTGGCAGGCAGCAGCGACAGCCGTAGGCGTAGCGCTGTTGATCACCTATCCGTTCTATGCCCCGTTTTTTGCGCTTGAGGCGGAGATGTACCAGATCACGAAGAATCTGGCAGCGTTTGCCTGGGAATTTTCAGCGGATCTGCTCTCTTGGGTGTTGCCCTCTGGCGATCATCCTTTCTGGGGACGGCTGACCGGGCCGATCTATCGCCAGTTCACCACGCCCAACTTGATGGAGACGACGGTTTTTATCGGCTATATCCCGCTTGCCCTGGCCGTTGCCTCTCTATTCGTAAAGCGCTTTCGCCCCCAGATCTACTTCTGGCAGATGTTGGCGCTCTGTGCGCTGCTACTCTCCTTCGGCCCCATTCTGCATCTGCAAGGCCAGCCTATCAGCGATTGGATGCCTTTTCGTGTGTTCATGGCGCTGCCCGGTTTCGAGAGCTTTCGTATTCCCAGCCGCATCGGGATCACGGTCGCGCTGGCGGCGTCGATCCTGACGGTGATGGTGTTGGCCGTTTGGCAGAGCCGTCGCCCCGCCTGGCCGTGGACGACCATCCTGGTCGCAGCGTCGGCCATCCTCCTCTTTAATACCGCATTTGACTTTCCCTACCAAAGCGCGGACACGCGGATTCCGGCGCTCTATGCGAGCCTGAGAGAAGAGGCCGATCCGTCCGCTCTGCTGGAATTGCCTGCCGGCGAATTCTGGCAGGCCAATCGCAACTATTTTGGCGAAGTCAGTTGGTATATGTACTATCAGACGCAGCACCAGCGTCCTTTGGTCTCTGGTTATCTGGGGCGGCGACCAGCCCGCCTCCATCAACAGGAGCGTGAGTTGCCCTTTGTGAAGCGTTTTTTCTTTGATAACGACGAAGGCAAACCCCTGGTGGACTTTCCCGATGATGCCGCGCTGCTGTCGGGTGGCTGGCCGGAGGATGCCCGTCTGGCCCCGCAGATCTTGCAGGAACTGGGCATCGGCGATGTTCTCCTGCATTGTCAGCCAGGAACTGGCCCCTATTGCCGCCCTGCTCGTTCCCTGTTGCACCGCAGCCTCGGCCCGCCGATCAAACAGGAAGCGGATGCGTTGCTCTATCCGGTTGATCCGCCAAACTATCATGTGCGTGATGCCTCCGAACTGGTGGAAGTGGCCCTGCTGGAGGGGGTCGGCGTTGTCAATTTGGCCGACGAAGAATATGGTTTGCGCCAGACCATCGAGGAATCTGCGGCGTTTACCTTTCATCTGCCGATCTCTGGGGTATGGTCGTTGCGCGGTGAATGGATCGGCGGTCTAGCCGATGAGCCGCGCTTCATCCTCGATGGCGCTGAAGTTGCGCCGACGGTGACTGCCTATTCTGACTGGTCCACCGGATTCAGCGCGGCGGTCGCGCTGGAAGCGGGAGAGCATCTGATCGAGGTCTTGCCGCGAGGAGCTGGCGCGGATGCCCAGTGCGATGCCTTCTGCCTCCGCTTTGTTGTCATGCATTTGGAAGCGACGACCGCTGAGAGAGCCGCGCAACCAGTTGCGACTTTCGTCAACGAACCAGGCGACCAATTCACATTGCTGGCTGCGCGTCTTCTGACAAGCGAAGACGGGCGTTGCAGGCGAGCCACCGGCCCATCAATTGCTGACCGAATGGGCGGCGTGCACCGATTGCCCACAGGCGCTAGACAATGCTTCCATGCCAACCCTATTCATCCACATCACCGACCCCAGCGGCGAGAAAATCTACGGCCAGGCAGATCACATTTTGTCCGCACGGGGTCTGCTCGATCTCGGTGGCGCCCACTTCTTCGATTTGGTCGAATTGTCCCCAGGGGCCATGCAGTCGCCAGATGCCATGGTCAAGATCGGGCTTTGGTATCCGGATCGCGAACTCTATTTTTGGGCGACGGATCCAACCCACGTAGATGAAGCGAATCGCCTCCTGCTGCCAGATCTACAGAAACTTCCTCTAGATCGTCTTCCGCAACCCGCTCCCTTCCAGCCCTGAGCGTGCTGAACTGTCAGGCCAGAATCCGAGCCTCCCGCTGATGGACTTTCTTATTACCGTGTGGTCATGGCTGTTCTTGAGCGTGGTGGTCGCCGGCCCCATCCCCTCGTCCATCCTGTTGACCACAACCCTGACCCGCCGCGTCCGTCCAGGTTTCACGGAGATCTTGTTGACCCTGGTGATATTTTGGGTGGCAATCCAGACCGCGGTCGCCCTTGCGCTGGGCGGCGCTGGGCGACTCACCGCGATCACCCTGTTTGCAGTCGAACTTCTGTTGCTGGCAATAGGTGGTGTGCTGCTTTTGTGGCGCCGGCGACCGATGGTTTTTCCGCCGCCTGCCTTGCCATCAAGAACGCAATTCGTCACCCTCGCCACGCTGGCATTTCTAGGCTTGTTGCTGACCGGCAACATCCTCATCCAACCCATCACCGACTATGATTCGCTCTTCTATCACCTGCCGTTTGTTGCCCATGTTCATGGATCGGGAGACCTGTCGATGGTGGGTCAATTCAACGGCGTCCGCGGCTATCCCTACAGTTGGGAGCTACTTTCCACCCTCTTTGTCTTTCCATTCTCCTCGGACCTGCTGATTGCCGCACCCAATCTCATTGCCTGGTTCTTGTTCGGCCTGGGCGTCTATACCGCGGCGCGCCTGTGTGGCGCGGGCAGGCAACATAGCCTGTCCGCGATCTTGCTGCTTCTGTCATTGCCCATCGTCGTCGACCAGGTTAACTCGGCACGGGTTGATCTGGCGTTGGCCGCGTTCTTTCTGGCTGGTCTCTTCTATGCGGTTCGCTTTGGGCAGACCGGCGCGGCTGGCCACGCGCTGCCCTGGCTGATCTGCATCGGGCTTGTCTGTGGCGTCAAGACATCTGGGCTGGTCTACGGAGGCATGCTCGTCGCGCTTGGGTTGGCCGTGCGAGCCGGGACGGTATATCGGTCTGGCCCAGCGCGCCCAGTTCCAGGCGAACGCGGCAAATCTGAAGCGTTTTGGCCCTGGTTGGCGGGGATCGGAGGGCTGTTGCTGCTGGGCGGCTTTTGGTATGGCAGAAACCTCGTGACAAATGGCAATCCGCTTGGCGATGTGGAGGTGCGTCTCGGTGAACTCATGCTCTTTGCAGGTTCGGTACCCGCCGACGAACTGCGCAAGACAACGCTCGCCGTCATGTTCGATCTTGCGAATTGGGACCACTGGAGTGGATTGGCTGGTCAAACGGTTGGCAGACTCAGCCTTCCATTGGTCATGCTTCTGGGGATGGTGCTGGCGCTGCCCTGGCGCGCGATCACGGATGCACGCAGGCGAACCGACCGCAGTCAGCAGCAGGACGGCTGGATCGGATTGGCCTGGATGGGATTTCTGTTGCTCTTGCTGACCCTGGTATATTGGGTCACGCCCTTCAGCGGGGATGACGGCACCAACGAATGGTTGCTTTCGGCTTCTTGGCTTGGCCAGGGCTTCAGATTTGCCCTGCCGATGCTTGGTTGCTTTGCGGTGTTGGCTGCCCTCGCGGCTAGCCTAGCCAGCCTTGACGAAGAGTGGAGTGCAAGGGCCGTGATCGCCGCCAGTCTAATCACCTTTGCCGCGCGCAGTTGGCTCTATCTGGCGGCGATCATATTGTACTTGCTGGTCTTGGCGGCGGTGTGGCTGATACGACGCCCGGCGCAAGGACGCACCAGTGGGATGGAAAAGTGGGCTATAGGCTGGCCGGTAGGCGTCGTTTTCTGCTCACAAGTCGTTGTCATCCTGAACGCTTTGCAGAGCCTGCACGACGTTCGCCGTCTCGACATGTACGGCGCGCTGCCGCGAGTTGTCGAACAGCAAACTCTGCCCGGCGACACAATCGGCTATTCGCTCAGCCACCAGAGCTATCTACTTTACGGACCACGCCTGGATCGACGCGTTGCCTATTTGCCCGCCGACATCGATGATCCGGTGGCCCTACGCGAGCACCTGGAGCGCCACGACATCTCACTGGTGGCGATTGGCCCGCTCTATCCAACGACGCGCGACCTGCCCATTGTGGCCCTGTTGACCGACCCGGATGGCGATTTCGAACTCGTCTTTGCAGATGACGACGCTCGGCCAGCACTTTATCGGCTCAGAGAGTAAATTGAATGCGGATCGCGTTTACAGTACATAAGTACCCGCAGCAAGTCTAGGCGGGACGGAAATTTACACCGAAGGGCTGGCTCGGTCGCTTGTGGGCAACGGGCATCAAGTCTCTGTTTTCTTGCCCGCCGCTGCCGGAGAATGCACGGAGCCACACAGCATCGCCGATGGCGTGCTGATCTGGCGCGCGCCTGCCTCTCCAGCAAGTCAAAGCACGAACCCAGTCAGGCAATTCAGGGGCACGTTTCGTGATCGCGCAATCGAGGCAGACTTCGTCGAATTCCTGCAAGCCACGCGACCCGAGATCATCCATTTTCAGCATGTGCAGGGCGTTTCGGCAAAGCTGCTTGAACTGGCCGGCGATCTCCCCAAGGTCGTCACGCTGCACGACTATTGGTATTTCTGCGCCAACAGCCAGCTGATCCGGCCAGACCGTCAACCTTGCGCTGGCCCATCCGCCGGTTGCCGGAACTGTGTCGATTGCGCGACCAGCCGTGCAGATCTCGGTTGGCTGCGCGCAGTGCGTCCATTGGTGGCGCTGCCACTGGCCTACCGGAATCGCTATCTGCGCGACAGGATGGCAGCGGTGGATCGCTTCATTGCGCCGAGCGAATTTTTGCGAAGGCAGTATATCGGCCAAGGCTTTCCCGCTGAGCGAATCGTGATGCTGGAAAATGGTATCGAGACGTCGCGGCTGGCGCGGCACAGCACTGCGCGGCTGGCGGAACCGCCGGCCCGACCCCACTTTGGCTTTCTGGGTTCGCTGGCCTGGCAAAAAGGTGTGCACATTTTGATCGACGCGTTCAACTCCTTGCCTGACCAGGCTGCGCTGACCATCTATGGCAGCGAAAGCGCGTTTCCCGACTACGTGAGCGAACTCAAGGCGCAGGCG
>JAAUPU010000080.1 GCA_012032975.1 Caldilineaceae bacterium
GCGGCTGATCAGCTGCTGGGCCGATGCCAACGCCGCGTCATTTGCTGTGGAGCTGGGCGCGCGCTTTCCCCAGGCCCGCATCCAGGCCAAGGGGTTGATCGCAACCGAGGCCTTTGTGTCGTTGCCCGTCGATGGCGAAGCGGGCGCAAGCCTGGCCATCCGCTCTCATTTCTTCGAGTTTTTGCCGCTCCTGGATGCTGGTGTGGATACGGACTCGCCCCAATTGGCGCACCAACTGGAAACCGGCGCGCGGTATGAAGTGGTGGTCACAACGGGCGGGGGCCTCTATCGCTATCGACTCTTTGACGCGGTGGAGGTGGTTGGACGGCGGCGACAGACGCCGCTGCTCCGTTTCCTGGGCAAGACAAATCTGATCTCGGACCACTTTGGCGAAAAGCTCGACGAGCGGCAAGTGCGCCAGGCTGTGGCTGGGCTGCTGACCGGGCGGGCATCGGCGCCTCGTTTACGCTGCTGGCCTGCGAACGGCTGACGCAGGGCCACGCGTATACACTCTTCATCCAGCCGGGCGCCGACATCGACACCACAGACGGCGAAATTATCGACGACGTTTTGGCCAGGCTGGCCGCTCCATTGGACCGGGCGCTGGCAGAGAATTTCCACTATGCCTATTGCCGCAGACTGGGGCAGTTGCAGCCGGTCGCGGTCTTTCGCATCACGGGAGACGGACTGGCCGACTATCTTGCCGGCTGTGTCGCACGCGGCCAGCGCGCCGGCGATGTCAAGCCCGTCGCACTCGGACCGGGAGGGGGGATGGATGGAGCGATTCGATGGCTATTTGGTGGTGCAACATTCCGGGAATGGGACGGCACAACTCGGGTGACCGAAGAGAGGCCGTCCCATTGCCGGAATGCTGGGACAGATTCTTGTTGGCCTGTAGCTTTCGTGCTACATTTTCGCCATGAAGCCCGATTCAATGAGCAACATCTCAGTTTCGTATGAAGACGGCTTGCATACAGACTTGCAGGACCCGGAAGAAGCCGCCGCCTATCTCAATGCCGCCATCAAGGACGGCGATCAGCAGGTCTTTCTGCTTGCGCTGCGTGATGTGGCGGAGGTGCAAGGGCTGGCCCAAACCGCCCGATCTGCCGGGTTGAATCGAGAAAACCTCTATCGCATCCTCTCGGCTTCCGGCAATCCTCAATTGTCCAGCCTCAACGCATTGTTGCACAGCATGGGCCTACGGCTGTCAGTCGAGGTCGAAACGCCCTTGTGAGGCAACTCATGAGGGGAGAACGATCCCATGTCCGTAACTGATCGCCACGATTTGCATCGCGCGTGGTTTCTGGCTCCTGCACAACGATCGAGATTTCGATCCGTTTGCCTTACGGCTGGGTTTGCAAGTTGTATGCACCGATCGGTTCTAATCCATGGCACTATCCACATTGTGGCGCCATTCAAATTGAAGTGAGAGCAGACTATGTCGAAAAAAAAGCCCAGGAAGAAACCACGCAGCCAGCCGCGCCGGACGCCTGGACAGCGGGCGCTGTCCCCGCCCCCTCGCCAGCTGATCGTCGGCATGACAGAGGCGTCGGTATTGGTCAAGAAGAAGCGCTGGACCGATGCAATGGCGCGCTTGCTGCCCTTGGCAGAGGCGTATCCCAATCGGCCCGAGGTGCTGGTCGAGCTGCTCAACGTGGCCTACGAACTGAAGGATTATCAAACCTACCAGGAGTATGGCGAGCGTCTCATCGTATTGGATCCAGACGATTCGGACCTCCATCAGGGGCTGGCGGGAGCGTATGTCGCAAACGGATTCCCCTGGCTGGCGCTGGTTGCCTTTCGCCGCCTGCTGGAGAGGTTTCCAGATCATCCGCGCGCAGATGATGTACGCGAGACCGTGGCTTTGCTTGAATCGGGTCTGGAAGAGACACGCCAGGAGGCTGGTCTGGACGAAGCCATTGCGCTCGATGTGCTGGCTCTTGATGACCAGGCCCGGTCCAAGCTGCAGATGGGCCAACTGCCCGCGGCGCGCAGTGCATGTCAGAAGCTACTGGGTATGCGGCCTGATTTTGTCCCTGCGCTCAACAATCTGAGCCAGATCGAATTGGGCATGGGGGATCGGGAGCGAGCGCTAGAAATCGCTGAAAAGGTGTTGGAGCAGGAACCGCACAACTTCCAGGCGCTGGGAAACTTGGCACACTTCTATCTGGTGACCGGCAATGTCGATCGGGCCAACCAGGTCATGGAGCAGTTGTTGCCCCTGCAGTCGGAAAACCAGGACATTTGGGCTAAGAAGGGCGAAGCGTTGAGCTACCTTGGCCGCGACGAGGATCTGCTTGCCCTGGTAGATGCCGCCGAAAAGGCGGGATATTTCAAGCAGCAGTCCGCCAATCCTCTGCTACACCACTATCGGGCAGTTGCGGCCGCGCGCACTGGCGACGAACGATTGGCACGGCGCGCCTGGAAAGCCGCACTGTCAGCCAGCGGAGGTTTGACCATCGCACACGATAATCTGGAAGACTTGAACCGGCCACTTGGCGAGCGCGAAGGCGCCTGGGCGCTGCCGATGGACAACTGGCTTTCAACGGCAGTCAGCCGCGATTTTCGGCAACTCCTCTCGCTCACCGATCCCAGCAAGGTAAAATCGTTCGAACGGGCGCTTCGTCAGCTTCTGCGCCGATACCCCGAATTGCTCTTTCTCGTTCCAATCCTGCTTGCTCGGGGAGACCCCATTGGGCGGCGGCTGGCCGTTTTGGCTGCACTCTTTGGAGCTGAGCCGGAGCTTCACAGCGCACTTCGCGCGTTCGTTACGGGTCGCGCTGGGTCCGATCAGTTCAGGATGGACACGGCAAATCAAGCCGTGAAGATGGGTATCCTGCAACCTGGCCCCATTACTATGTGGCACAACGGCAAACAGATGGAGCTTCATCTGCTCAGTTTCGAGATCCACTACGAACCCATGGGGCGATTGCCGGCGTCGATTGACGATCTGTTTCATGAAGGGTACAGGGCATTTCTATCTGGCAAACTGGCGCAGGCCGAGAAGCTGTTTCTGCAAGCGCTCGAACTTGAACCGGCCACTCCGAACGTGATCAACAACCTGGCCCTTGTCTACCTCCAGCAGAAGCGACAGGCCGAGGCCGATGTGTTGATTGCAAGGATGGTCGCGGAATTTCCCGATTACTTCTTTGGCATTCTTGCACAGGCCAACTTGAAAGTCGATCGAGGAGACTTTCAGCAAGCACAAGACCTGCTCGATGGATTGGTTACGCGTCCGAAATTACACATCAGTGAGTTTCGCGGGCTGTGCATGGCCTATATGCAGCTGCTGCTCAAGCGGGGAGAACCCGGCGGCGCACGGGTCTGGCTGTCCATGTGGGAACAGACGGAGCCAGACAATCCCGAAATTGAGGGGTGGCGCCTTCGAATCTCCCGTGGACAGGAGTCTGGGGACCGCAAATCTCGCTTTGGTAGCAGATAGCTGCAACGCTGGCAGATGGCTCTCGAAATGAACGGGTGAGTTGTTTTGGCAAACCTTGAATAGAAAAGTTCTGCTTTGGATATAGTCTTGTGTGGTCAATGGAAAAATGACTGTCGAGCGATTGCCGCAGTTCGTCCAATGCCCCGTCTTGATCGGCCGCGACGTGGAGCTTGCAACGCTGACGCGCCTCTTGGACGCGACGTCTGCCGGCGTTGGGCAGGTCGGGCTGATCGGCGGCGAGGCCGGAATCGGCAAGTCGCGGCTGGTGACGGAGCTGCAAACCCTTGCCGTTAGCCAGGGTTTTCTTCTCGACCTGGGCGTCTGTTTCGAGTCGGACCGGGTGCTGCCCTACGCACCGCTCATCGACCTGCTGCGCAGCGCTTTCGCAGCCCGCGACCCGCAAGAACTGGCTGCGACGCTCGGCATCTATGCATCCGATCTGGTCGGGCTGTTGCCCGAACTGGTGCTGCTTTGGCCGAACCTGCCTCCGCCCGCACCTTCCGATCCTGAACAGGAAAGGCGACGGCTCTTCTACGCGCTGCACCGTTTCTTGACCGCCCGCCTCTTGACCGTGCATGCCGGGCAGGAAACGCCTCAACTGATCGTGATCGAAGACCTCCACTGGTGCGATGATTCCACGCTTGATTTTCTGCTCTTTCTGGCAAGACAACTCCCCGCCCGCCCGATTCTGCTGCTGCTCACCTATCGCAACGATGAAATCCATCCGACGCTGGCCCATTTCCTGGCGCAACTGGATCGGATGCGTCTAGGGGTGGAGATGACCCTGTCCCGGTTTCAGATTCACGAAACCGGCGCGGCCATTCGCGCCATCTTCGACCAGCCACGGGTGCGCGCCGAATTCGTAGACGCGCTGCATGGTCTGACCGATGGCAATCCCTTTTTTGTGGAAGAGACGCTCAAGGCGCTGGTGGTCGCGCGACATCTACCAGGAACGCGGGCTTTGGACGCGCAAGCCGCTGCACGAGTTGCAGATCCCGCGCACGATTGCCGACGCCGTGCAACACCGCGTCGCAGGCATCACCCCCGCGGCGCGCAGCCTGTTGACGACGGCAGCGGTCGCGGGTCACCGTTTTGATTTTGATCTGTTGCAGAAGGTGACAAAGTTTCCTGAGGCGTCGGTATTGGCGTCGATCAAGGAGCTGATCGCAGCGCAGCTGGTGATCGAGTATGAGGCCGATCACTTTGCCTTTCGCCACGCTCTCACGAGAGCGGCGATCTACGCCTCGTTGCTGGGCCGGGAACGCATCACGCTGCATCGGGCTATCCTGAGCGCGCTCGAAGAAGAGGATGGCGCGTCGGCTTCGTTCACCGCGGAATTGGCGCTTCATGCACACGCCGGTCAACAGTGGGAAAAATCACTGCGCTATGGCCGTCGCGCCGGTGAACAGGCTGTTGCCCTCCATGCGCCGCGACCGGCGGTCGAACATCTCTCCCGCGCGATCGAAGCCGCTGACCACCTGCCAGATTACCCCGGGGGCGACAAAGCCGCGTTGTTCCAGCAGCGCGCCGACAGCTACGCAACGCTTTCAGAATTCGATCTGGCCCGCGCGGATTACGAAACCGCGCTGGATTTGGCGCGGCTTGGCGCCGATGCCGGCATCTCTGCGCCAGCCTCTGGTCGCGCCGAATGGGAGAGTCTCTTTGGCCTCGGCTTTCTGTGGACGGCGCGCAATATGGAGCCGGCCGGACTCTATCTGGACCAGGCCCTGGCCGTGGCGCGGCAGTTGGACGAACCAGCCTTGCTGGGCGCGAGCCTGAATCGCATCGGCAACTGGCGTTTGAATATGGAGCAGCCTATGGCCGCGCTGGCGCTTCACAACGAAGCGCTCGCGATCTTCACTGAATTAGGGGATGCCGCAGGGCTGGCGCTGACCCATGATCTGCTGGGGATTTCCCATGCCGTCAGTTGCGACTATCCGGCCGGTGTGCCCCACCACAACCAGGCGGCCGCGCTCTACCGAGAGTTGAACGATCTCAAGAGTTTGTCATCCTGTCTAGGGTCGGCTGCTCTGCGCGGCGGCGGCTACCAGGGCGACATCGGCGTCTTTGCCGAAGCAAGCGTGGCAGAGTGCCGCAACCTCGGCCAGGAGGCGATTCATCTCGCCCGCCAAATTGGTTGGGGTTTTGGCGAGGCGAATGCCAATGTATTTCTAGCGCTGGCGATGGGGATACGCGGCGAGTATCGCGCGGCTTTGACCTGCGCGCGCGATGGCATAGATCTGGCGCTTGATGTGGACGCGCCTGTTTGGCAAGGCGTGGCGCATATCGCCTTCGGGCGAACACACCATGACTGTTGCGACCTGCCGGCTGCCAGATGCATCTTGAGCAGGCGCTGAGCCTCGCGCGCGAGGTCGGCGCGCATGAGTTCCTCAACACCGCCATCGCTTTCCTGGCCGTGACGCTGACTGCCCAGGGCGAATTGACGCAGGCAGAGACGTTGCTCCACGAGTCGTCGGTCTTGACCGGGTACGCCAGGCCGCACAAAGGCCAAAACGGATCGCGGCGTCTGGTTCTGTGTGCGCAGGCTGAACTGTTGCTGGCGCAGGGAGAGGTGAGTGACGCATTGGCATTGGCCGAGGAATTGATCGCGACGTCACCTTATGCCGACGAAGGTGGGGTCATTCCTCGGCTATGGCTGCTGCGTGGACGGGCGCTTGCGGCGCGGCAGCAAGCCGCGGAGGCGGAGCAAAGCCTCCGCGACGGAATCGAAACGGCGCAGCGGCAGACGTTGCGCCCGCTGCTATGGCGATTACAGGTCGAACTGGGCCGATTGTTCTATGCTCAGCGACAGACAGAACTCGGACAAATCTACTTCGACGCCGCGCGTGCGGTCGTGAACTCAACTGGCCGCGGATCTGCCGGACGCTTCGTTGGGTGAAATGCTGTTGCATGGGTTCGTCAATCTGCTGCCGGACGCCCCGACGCTGACTCCCTTGCAGGCTGCCAAACAGACGTATGACGGCCTGACCGCACGGGAGCGTGAGGTGGCCGCGCTGGTGGCGCAAGGCCTCACCAACCGCGCTATGGCAGAGGCGTTGGTGATCAGCGAGCGCACCGTGGAAAAGCATGTCGAAAATGCGTCGGGCAAGCTGGGCTTCACCAACCGCACGCAACTGGCGGTATGGGCGTCTGAGAAAGGTTTGACATCGGGTTGAGAAAAACTACGTACTCGCCGCGCTGAAAGCTTCGTACTTTCCCCCATGCGCAAGGCGTCCCCGCTCCATATACTGTGGTCAATTCAGCAGCCGAAATGCTGGACCCGCCGATCTTCAACAGTGATTCACAAAGGAGCAACCATCATGTCGCAGCAAACCGCCGCCCAATTGAGCCAACGCCTTCACGAGCTGTTCAGCCAGGGCAAACACGCAGACGTCGTCGCGATGGCCGACGATGAGATCGAAACCGTCGCCTATGCTCTGGGTATGCAGGTCAAGGGCAAGGACGCCTTCCGCACCTTCGTCATGAGTTTTGCCGACGCTTTCCCGGACATCAGGATTACGCCCAAGAATGTCGTCGCCAGCGGCGATCTGGTCTGCATCGAATTCGATGCATTCGGCACCAACACCGGCTCAATGATGACGCCGGACGGGCCAGTGCCACCCACGGGGCGCGAGGTTACCTTCCATGTCTGCGAAGTACACGAATGGCAGAACGGCAAGCTGGTTCGCCTGGTCAACTACCAGGACTCGGCCAGCATCATGCGCCAGTTGGGGCTGTTGCCAGAACCCGCCGGATTGTAGACAGAATCTCAGTTGGGGCGGTGGGACGTGTCGGATTACACGCACGCCCCACCGCCCCAGCTGCGTGATCAAAGCCCGGAGAAGCCCCTCGGCCAAACGGCCGAGGCCATTCTCGCGCTTGGCGGCGCGAACAGAGGGTCGATATACTAAATCGCCGCGTCTGGTATAATGGCGGCGAAGGTGAGCAGATTTCGTTCGGTAACGATCCTCTATCCGCCCGACATCCTCGCCTTCGTTCTTGCCCATTCTGTTGACCAGAGTGTCGGCGAACTCGATCAAGGCAAATTGCCCGACTTTCTTGAACTGAAATCCGCCGGACGCCGGGGCTGCGGAAGCCGGACTGGCTGGAGCTGGAGCATGCGAACTGGCCGCCGTGGATCGTCCGCCGATGGTCAGGCCCGGAGGCTTCGGAGCAGCCTCGACCGGAGCCGGTTCTGCGGCTGCCAGATTCTGGGTGATGACTTCATTGGCCTGGGCCGTGACGTCTGCCGCACAGGACGGGCAGGCCAGGGCGACGGGCATCGCGTTGTTGACCGGTTCCACGTCGAAGGAAAAGCGGGAACCACAGGGACAGGTGACTTTGACAAGCATGGCGGAGTGGGTTGGGTTGGGTTGGCTGGCAGTTGCTGGTTGCGGCGATCCTCTGGTCCGTTTCCGCCGCCGGAACTCCACCTCATCCGCACAACTGGAAGCTCGCAGCGGAACGGGCTGACTTCGCCAGACCGGACGAACCGGAGCAAGCTGAAATTCTGGCAGCTACACAGTTCAAACTGGTAGGGACGACCTGCGGGCCGTCCAGCCACGCTGGCAGCGCGGCCGTGCTCTACCCTGGCGATGAATTTGCTTTCGACCCTCAACGATTTCGTGCTGCCTGGGACGAGGGCGTTCCGCTCATCGGCGTGGACGGGCTCACGGTATTGACGGCGACCGATACAATCGGCCTCTGGTCAAGCCATGCGCTCTATGTACAAGATGCCATTCCCATGGCCAGCACCAGCCCGCGCCGCACTTTCAGCAAAGCGGTCGCGACGATTGACTATTCGACCGGTTTTCCCACCTCGGCATCCGGTCGTTCCATCGCTTGGAACGGCGTGGGAAACGTAACGAACGGTGGCAACTGGGTGGAAAGTCAAATGGACTTACAGCCAGGTGACAAACACGACCTTGCCCACCTCACCTGATTTGTCGTTGTTGAGCGTTCAAACGGGTAGAATCAGAGCAACACAGTCGTAGGACAGTACC
>JAAUPU010000081.1 GCA_012032975.1 Caldilineaceae bacterium
GAGCGCGACGGTCTTTCTGCAGCAGCTCGGCCGCGGCCTGCGTCGGAGCCCCAACAAGGCGTGTCTCACGGTCTTGGACTTCATCGGTCGCGCCAACTTCGTGCCGGCCAGGGTCAATGCCAAACGCGAAGATAGCTGGTCGGTGAGCGTGCAAGGCATTAACCTGGAGATCCCGGCGTCGGCGTCGCCCGATCTCAGGTCTGGCGATGAAGCGCTGGTGCTGGCGCGGCCAGAATCGATCCGCCTACATCTTGAGCCGGCGCCATCGGGCCGATCCATCAAAGGCACGGTCCAGCGTACCTTCTACCTGGGTTCGTTGGCTGAGTATGATATCGAAGTGGGCGGCCAAACCATCTCCGTCGTTCTGCACGATCCCAAGGCTGGCGACCTACATGAACCGGGCGCAACCGTCTACGTCGATTTTCTCGACGCCAATCTCTATCTGCTGCCCAAGAGCAGTGCTTGAGTTGAGCACCTAGTGAATCCCGGCGGAAATCCTCATACAGATCCTACCAGGGGTAGAGATGGCGGATTTCCGTCGTGGTGTTGACACCGAACTGTACTAACAAAAAAGCGGCCAGGCATTGAATGCCTGGCCGCCTTCGTCTATTCTTCGATCCGTTCTGGAATCGGGGAGGGTGGACTGTTTTCCACCGGTGCCCCCGGCTCTGACCGTGCTGGTGGATCGACGGCATCCTCGGGCAACACGTGATAGACCCAGCGCACCGCGCGACGCCACATACTGCGCGCGGCCGCGGCTTGATAGCCGGCCTGGCGGCGCGTCGTCTTCCACCAGCCCGTTTGCTGTTTTTCGATGGGCACGCTCCATTTGATCGCACACGCACCCCAAGTTAGACCGCCGCCAAAACCGACGAAGACCAGGTTGTAGCCCGGCTTCACTTTACCAGCTTCGATCGCCTCGCAGAGCGCGATGGGGATGCTTGCGGCGCTGGTGTTGCCATATTTGTCCAGGTTGACAAAGACCTTCTCTTCGGGAATCTTCAACTGGCGCAGCACGCTGTTCTGCACGATGCGGTAGTTGGCCTGGTGGGGAATCAGCAGATCCACGTCATCTGGTGTCAGTCCGGTTCGCTCCAGCACACGCCGGGTGGCGGTTGCCATGACGCGTGTGGCAAAGCGGAAGACCGCCTTGCCATCCATCTTGATATAGTGGCTGCCACTGCTGACCGTCTCTAGGCTGGCGGGCATGGCGCTGCCACCGGCGGGGATATGCAACACATCTGCACCAGATCCGTCGCTGCCCAGTTCCACCGCGGTGATGCCGCCAGGCACATCGCTGGCCGCCACCAAGACTGCGCCGGCCCCATCGCCAAACAACACACAAGTGGCTCGGTCGGTCCAGTCGACGATACGGCTCATGGTCTCCGCACCGATCACGAGCACATACTCGGCGTCTCCAGCCAGGATGTGGCCGCGCGCCATGCTTAGCGCATAGACAAAGCCTGAACAGGCCGCGCTCAGATCGAACGCGCCGGCGTTGTCTGCGCCGAGCACATCCTGCACAATACTGGCCGTGGAGGGGAAGACATGCTCGGGCGAACTGGTCGCACAGATGATCAGGTCAAGGCGGCTGGGATGCAGATCGGCCACTTCAAGCGCTTGGCGGGCTGCTTCCGTGGCCAGGGTCGCGGTCGTCTCTTTGGGGTCGGCTGCAACGTGACGTTCTCTAATGCCGGTACGGGTACGAATCCATTCGTCGTTGGTATCAACGATCTGCTCCAGGTCATGATTGGTGATCACCTTTTCGGGCACCTGGTAGCCCCACCCGATGATCTGGGCAAATCTGCCCTCTGTGGCAGCGGAGGAGACGGGCGCGGTTGCGACAGAGTCGCCCACAGGGGGTCGCGCTCCGTTGTGGTTGACCGTCGCCCCTGGCTGGGGCCCGTGGTTATCGACCATCTGCCACCTCCATCACCTTGCTCGCCGTGACTGTCATCGTCCCGCCCATCGGCGTTCTTGCAGCCACTGCAGACGACGCTCGGAAAAGCCCGGTCACGCCGTCTGCCCGTTGAAACGACGCAACATCAGACATGCATTGTGGCCGCCAAAGCCAAAGCTGTTGCTCAATGTCACATTGACATCGGCGACGAGGGGCACATCGGGGGTGTAGTTCAGGTCGCATTCCGGGTCCGGCTCGAAGAGATTCATGGTTGGCGGAATGATGCCTTCCTGGATGACCTTGGCGCAGACGATGGCCTCGATGGCGCCAGCTCCGCCAAGCAGATGCCCCAACATGCTCTTGGTGCTGCTGATCTTTACATTGTAGGCATGTTCGCCCATCACCTGTTTGATCGCCAGGGTTTCGATGGGGTCGTTGAGACGGGTCGCCGTGCCATGAGCATTGATATAGTCGACTTCGGTCGGCGCGACACCATATTCCTGGGCTTTGCGCAACGCCATCTTCATGGCATCCACCGCGCCCCGGCCATTCTCGTGGGGTGCGGCCATGCTATAGGCATCGGCGCTGCTCCCATAGCCGATCACCTCGCCGTAGATGCGCGCACCACGCGCTCGAGCGTGTTCCTCCGTCTCCATGACCAGGATCGCGCCCCCTTCGCTCATGACAAAACCATCGCGATCGGCGCTGAAGGGACGACATGCCGTGGCTGGGTCATCATTACGTTGGCTCAGTGCGCCCATGATGCCAAAACCAGAAATCACGATTGGCAGCAAGGCCGCTTCTGCGCCGCCCACGAGCATGACGTCCGCGTCGCCACGGCGCAAGACCTCGAACGCCTCGCCGCAGGCCGAGGTGCCGCTGGCACAAGCGCTCACCACTGCGTGGTTGGGGCCATGAAGGCCATATTCGATGGCGATCCTGCCGGCCACGCTGTCGATCAACATGTTGGGGATCATGAATGGACTGACACGACGCAGACCCCGCTCATCCGCGGTCTTCTGGTTCTCTAGCGTGGTATGAATGCCGCCCACACCGCTGCCGATGATTACGCCGATACGATGGGATTCCTCAACAGCAAAGTCGAGCTTGGCATCTTCCACCGCTTCTTTGCTTGCGGCCAACGCAAACTGAATATACGGATCCGTGCGTCGCGCTTCCTTGCGATCCATATAGTCTTCAGCGTCGAAATTGCGCACTTCGCCAGCAAAGGTGGTGCGCAGATCAGAGGTATCGAATCGGCTGATATAGTCGATGCCCGAACGTCCAGCCAACAGCGCGTCCCAAGTCTGTTGCACGGTCAGGCCCAATGGCGTGATGGCGCCCATGCCCGTGATCACAACTCGTTGCGAGGGAGGCATCTGCCCTGCCTCATTCGTGTTCCCATTCATAGTGATTGCTCAACTTTTCTAGAAAAAATTGCCATATCCTGGATAAAAAGCCCAAATTCTATAATTGTGCCCGACCTGGATCCGCCTCAAAAGGGGCGCGTAGGTCGGCTCTTGAATTCATCGGGCGTAGATTGCACAATAGGAATAACACGCAGCCCGCCCGAAAGTTGCGGGTCGCGACCCGTCTGATGAAGTGGCGCCGACCGTCTGTTCAGACGGGGAATCTGCCTGCACGGCTATTGTACATCCTGGGAAGCGCTGTCCAAATACCACCAGAAACGCAACGAAGCGAGGCCGGTGCGTTCGTAATATTCGACACGGATGGTATGTTCACCTGCGCCAATGCCGATGACGCGGTTGCTCAACTCTTTGTAGCCATCGCGCCAACTATCGATGACCAAGAGGTCGTTGAGATAGAGCCTCACGCCATCGTCCGCAACGACCCGAAAATAGTAGTCTCCACCCGCAAACCGGAAGCGACCGACCCAACGCGCAGACCAGAAATCTGTGCCGACGCTGCTGCCCACTGCCGGTCCGCCGTAGCCCCAGTTGTAGTCCAGCGGCAAGACCCCTCTCGGTTCACCCTGGATCAAAACCGGCGATCCACGCAGATCGGTTCCTGTGAAATATTCGGCATTCCACTCTGGCGATAAGCCGACATACTCAAAGTCGAAGCGGATATGGGCAAGCCCACTGGCCTCGTAATACTCTATGCGCAAGTCGTGTAGACCGGAGAGCGTGCGCCCGACGATATAGGACTGATTGCTCGAGCCGTGCCATTCGTCGACCAATGGTTCGTTGTCCAGCCAAACGCGCACGCCGTCGTCTGCGCGGACCGTGAAGCGATAGTAGCCGGCAGGGCTAAAATCTAGCCGGCGTTCGAAGCGAGCCGAGAAATTATTGTCTGCCACGCTGATTGACGGAGACTCCACTCCCCAGTCCAGATCGAGGTTTGCGAGAGCAGTGGACCAAACCGGCGCGCCGGCCAGTTGGCCATTGTTAAAATATGCGGCCTGCCACACATTGGACTGACCCGGTGTCGGCGTCGGTGTGAGTGGCGGCGCCGTGGGCGTGGGGGGCAACGGTGCGGGCGTACCCGTGGGATCGACCGGCTGAGCAGACGCTACGCGCACGCCATAGATGTCGCCATCCACTGTCACCAGACGCGCATCGATCCAGCCGCGTACATCGCCCGCACAGGCCAACTGCCACCAACTGGCGTCGAGATTGCGCCCAATCAGATCGCAGAGCTGCCCCTGCACAATCTGTCCCACGCGCGGATAGATTCGGTCTGGCCCATCATAGAGATTGACCAGCGTGAATTTCCCGATGGCAACCGGAGGGGGCGGTTCAGTTCTAAAGCCAACAGGCCCAGACTCCATCAGTCCGCTGGCGACGAGTAG
This sequence comes from Caldilineaceae bacterium, assembly GCA_012032975.1. The sequence goes on from JAAUPU010000081.1 coordinate 4,713, forward strand.
CCCATCCACATTCCCATCTGCGTCTGGGTAGAGAGCACCCCAGACCTTTACAGCCACCGGCGGCTTCAAATTTCGCAGACGTACGAGGCCCACCTCCACTTCCGGGTCGCGCCGACGATGCCGTACACATGGCCATCAATCGTCAGAAAATAGCTATCGAACTGCCGGCCCAACGCGCTCTCCAAACGACCGAGCTGGCCAAAGATTTGTGCGGCGTTTGTTGGTGGAGGGAGGGGGGTTGCCGCAGACTCAAAGTTGCTGAGCAACGGTATGTAGATCACGTTACGACTCTTGTCGTTCTGTCTTGTCGTTTGCGCCAGCGCTGGCAGAGCGCCAGACAGCATGATCAGCACGGCCAACCCCAAGAGACAGATAAGTTGTCGCATCATTTGTCGCACAACATTCTCCCCGACATAGTGGCCGAAAACGAACACGTTCACACAACCATCATTCTAGACCGTTCCGGGGCTTCTTTGCAACCGTCCCAAAATTTTATGTCAATTCACGGCCTCCTCGTCGAACGGAGCATCTGCCCAGTGGCTTCAGCGACTTGCCAACGGTTGCGGGACGGCTGCATGGCAGTTGACATCAAGCACCGCAAAATCTATACTTGACACATCCCTCTGCAATGGGGTTGCCAAGACGATCCTTACCTACCCGCATAAGCATTCGCGATTGGTTGCTCAATCCGTTTCAAAGTAGAAAAGTGGAGAGAACCGCATGTATCCACGTAGCCTTCTCGCCTGCATTGTCCTGCTCCTGTTTTCGCTTGTCTTTTCGGCTTGTGTTCCCGGTCAATCTGGCACGGCTACCTTTGCGTTGCCAGATGGTTCCCAGGTTCACGCACTCGGTGAGAATCTTGTGGAGTTCAGCTACAAAGTGCAGAGCGAAGTTGGAAAATCACCACTGAGCAAGAGTTTGGCTTCTACTACAAGTTTCGTACGTTTGAAACGGGAACAGAATAGGGGGAACCATGCACACGCATCGCCTGCTCTGGCCTGTCCTATTGCTTTGGATCGCCGGCATCCTCCTTCTTGGCGCATGCGCGCCGATTGGATCTGATTCCACCGGCGAATCGCTGGTCGGAAGCGCCTCTGGGACAAGTCTACAAGTGAGGACGTCCGGCAGCGGAGGTAAAAGCCTGTTGGGGGGTGCGCTGGCATTGCGCGCCAGGATGGCACAGAGCGTTGAGGTTATCTACAGCGTGGTTTCGCCGCCCGACGAAACCACGACGTCAAGTCGTCAAGTGCTGATCGTGCGTTATTCGCAGGAGCCTGTGACCACGCGAGACCGATAATCAGGCCGCAAATCAGAGTGGGTTCCAACCTTGTAGCAATTGCTGAATCAACAGCCACGAATAATGGAATGACAAGGAGAAGGGGTAAGCCTGGGTCGTTACCCTATCAGCATGTCAGCAGTTCATGATCCTTGGTCTGGCAATGGGTATTATTCTCGAGGGGGTGAAACAGTGTCGAAAAGCAAGAGGTGGATGTGGGTTATGGGGTTTCTAGCTGGCCTGATGATGACTGCTTGCACGCCAGTTGGTGGGTCTATTGATGCGAATGGCAACCCAATCCCTGGCAAGAACACCTTTGAATTTTCCTATCAGATGAGTCTCACAGAAGCCGAATCTACGGTGGACATCCAAGTCGAGGTAAAGAGATCTGATGAAGTCTATAAGGTCATTCCAGCGGAGTAGCCGAAGATTGCACTCGTGCGCAGCCTGGATGCGTCGCGCTCTGTTGGCGGTCTTGATGTTGATCTTGCTGGCGGGCTGTGTTCCAGGCGATGCGCTGTCGTCGGCTCTCAATGCCACCAATCAGACGCGTGAACTCAAGCGCTCTGTCGAGGTTGTCTATGGCTCGCAAGATGTAGACGCCAATGGCTCGGAAACCACCCACCAGTTCATGTTCCGGTTCACCAGCGAGCCGCCCTCGCAATAGACCCGGTCACCGCTCGCCCGGGAAATTCGACTTCGGCGTGGCGTCATCTCCACTTGCTGCCCATCATTTGACCAGCGCAATCTCCAGCGCTTCCCCCAGCGTCCGCACACCCAGTGGCTCGATCTCCTTGGGTTGGGCTTCGCCGCCGCTGCGGTTGAGCGTGCTGCGCGGCACAAGCGCCCGTCGAAAACCCAGACTGGCCGCCTCGCGCAGTCGTCGTGACAATTGACCGACGCTGCGCAATTCTCCGCTCAAACCCACTTCGCCCACCACAGCCAGGTCGGCAGCAACGGGTCGGTTGCGATAGCTACTGGCAATGGCCAACGCAATGGCCAAGTCTGCGGCCGGCTCGCTGATCCGCATTCCGCCGACGATGTTGACAAAGATGTCCTGGTCGCTCAGGTCAAAGCCAACCCGCTTGCTGAGCACAGCAGCCAGCAACAACAGGCGGTTGAAGTCGACGCCGTTGCCAGTGCGCCGCGGCTGGCTAAAGGCCGAATGGCTGCTCAACGCCTGCACCTCGACGAGAATGGGCCGGGTGCCTTCCATCGAGACGACGATGGCGCTGCCCGCCGCGTTGGGCAGTCGCTCGGCCAGGAACAGCTCGGATGGATTGCGCACTTCGTCCATTCCCTGCTCGCCCATCTCGAAAATACCGACTTCGTTGGTGCTGCCAAAGCGGTTCTTGATCGAGCGCAGCAAGCGATAGGCGTGAAAGCGCTCACCCTCCAGTTGCAACACGGTATCCACCATATGCTCCAGCACTCGTGGGCCGGCAATCGATCCATCTTTGGTCACATGGCCAACCAGAAAAAGAGGGATGTCATACTGCTTTGCCATACGCAAGAGCATGGCGGCGCAATCGCGCACCTGGCTGACCGTCCCAGCAGAACTGGTCCCGCTGTTGGCATAGATGGCCTGGATCGAGTCCACGATCACCAGCACCGGCCTGGAGCGCTCGATCTCGTCCAGGATCTTTTCCACCACGATCTCAGACATGACCATCAGCCGCGCCTCTTCGATGCCGAGACGACGTGCGCGTCGCCCGATCTGCTGGGCGCTCTCTTCGGCGCTGACGTAGAGCACCTTGCCATATTTCTGCGCAACCTCGGCGGCCATCTGCAGTAGCAGGGTACTCTTGCCAATGCCGGGATCGCCGCCCAGCAAGACCCCTGCTCCAGGAGTGACCCCACCTCCTAAAACCCGATTGAGTTCGGCCATCTTCAACGGCAGTCGCGGGGCGCCATCGACCGAAATCTCGGACAGGGCAACCGGTGTGGCACCGGTGGCGCCGCCGCTGGTGGGCATGGGCGACCGCGTCGGTTCGTCGCTGCGGACCACAAATTCCTGCAAGGTGTTCCACTCTCCGCAGTCTGGACAGCGACCCATCCACTTCATCTGCGAATTGCCACACTCGGAACAGACGTATTCTGTTTTCACCCGCGACTTCGCCACAACCATTCACTCCTCTGTGCAAACCGAACATTTGTGCGGGTATTGTAAACGCATATTCACGCGGCGTCAATCGCTGTTTGCACGCTCGCACGCTGGATCTGTGTGGGAGCTTGGAAACGACGCCAACATCCATCCAAGATGACAAAGCGTTGGTCTCCCGCTACACTGGTGAAGTTGTCTCGGCTTGACAGTTGGACGGTATGGTCCGCAAGAGGATGCCCATCTGCAATGATGCCCACCCGCTACTGGATTTTCGTCTTCCTCACAGTGCTGCTCACCG
>JAAUPU010000082.1 GCA_012032975.1 Caldilineaceae bacterium
TTGCTCACATGCTCAGCCAGCAAAGATTGACAAGTGTCTCGGCAGACAGACCTTGTCGTCTGGCTACCATTCTCAAACGTTCAGCAAGTTTTTGCTCAATAGGGATCAGGACCGTACTTCCTTGCAGGCGAACTGAAAAATCGACCTCTTCGGTCTCCTCCCAGTGGTCAGCAAGGCTGTGTTCGTCCCAATAGTCGCCGGCGGCTTGGAGGCTGTCAAACTCATCTGGAATCGGGTCGTTGTAGGTGCTCTTCATTTTTGTCACTTTGTACGACGGAAGCGTCGCTGCTCATGATCGTTCATGTCTCTGGCGCTGATTACCAGCGCAATGTCAGTCGGTTTTCGGATAAAAAATACAATCAGATACCGTCCGGCATCGGTCTGCCCAAGGGCAGAGTAGAGATGTTCTCCTTGCACCCGGCCCCGTTGAATCCGACGAAAGCGCGCATGGCCGGAAAGCACTTCCTCGACTTCATGTATTTCGACTTGATGCTTATCAATCAGTTTATCTATGATGGCTGGTAGCCAGTAGATGCCGGTAATCTGCAAGAATGCAACATCCAGTTTCAAGGAGGAGGATAATTTCTTCCCGATTATAGCCTGTGGCAACGCGAAAGTCTACACAAAGAATCGAGGGGATTGATTAGGATAGCCATGAGCCAGATAAAAGTATTTGGGTTGCGCCAGCGGCTGGAGCCGATCAAACGTGAACTGTCCGATGTGATCCATCGCTGCGTTGTGGATGCGCTGGCCTTCCCACAGGATAAACGAGCGCACCGCTTCTTTCCGCTGGAGCGTGAGGACTTTTTCTACCCTGACGGACGCAGCGACGCGTACACGATCATCGAAATCAGCATGATTGAGGGACGCACCGTCGCGACCAAGAAGAGACTCGTGGGCATGTTGTTTGAGCGTATCAACGACCAGTTGGCCATCGCGCCAACTGACCTGGAAATCTGTATCCTCGAAAGTCCGGCGTATAACTGGGGTTTTCGCGGGATGCACGGTGACGAAGTTCAATTGAACTACGAGATCAAGATCTGAGGAGGAGAACATGAGCAAACGAAAACGAATTCTCACCGGCGACCGGCCCACCGGCAAGCTACACCTCGGCCACTTCATCGGCAGCCATCGGCACCGGCTGGCGTTGCAGGACGAATACGAGTGTTTTTTCCTCATCGCCGACCTGCACATGTTGACGACCAAGCCGGACAAAGAGAGCATCTTGGCCATTGCGGACAACGCGCGCGCGATCGTCATGGACCACCTGGCCATCGGCATCGACCCGGCCAAGGTCACCTTTTATCTGCAATCGGCTGTACAGGAGGTCTATGACCTCAACCTGCTGATCAGCAGCCTGATCACCGTGGAACGGCTGCAACAGTTGCCGACCATCAAGGACATGGCCAACGCCGCCAACATGGACCAGATTCCCTACAATCTGCTGGGCTATCCGGTGCTGCAATCGGCGGACATCCTGATGCCGCGCGCCAACCTGGTGCCGGTCGGCAAGGACAACGAGAGCCACGTCGAGCTGACCCGCCAGATCGCACGGCGCTTCAACAATGCCTACGACGAGGTCTTCCCGATCCCCGAGTCCCTGGTGGTGGGTGGTACGCTGGTCGGCACCGACGGCCAGGCCAAGATGAGCAAGAGCCTCGACAATGCCATCTTCCTGAGCGATGACGCAAAGACGGTCGAGCGCCGGGTAATGAGCATGTACACCGACCCCAACCGGGTCAGCCGCCGACGTCCCGGCACGGTCGAGGGCAATCCCGTCTTCATCTATCACGACGCCTTCAATCCCAACGTGGCCGAGATCGACGACCTCAAGGAGCGCTATCGACGCGGCGCGGTCGGCGATGTCGAGGTCAAACAGAAGCTGGCGCGTGCGCTCAACGCGTTCCTGGAACCGATGCGCGAGCGCCGCGCGCATTACGAAGCGCAGACAGGTCTCGTCGACGAACTGCTCTACACCGGCACCGAACGGGCCAGGGTCGAGGCCAAAGAGACGCTGATCGCCGTGCGCAAGGCGATGGGCTTGACCGGCGTCTGGAACAAGATTCGTCGGGGGGCGGAGAAGCGGCAGAAGAAGGGGATGGGATGACGGGATGACGGGATGACAAGATAATAGGCTAACGCGGATTCATTCCGTCACCCCTGCATCCCGTCATCCCTGCATAGCTCAATCAACAAGCGGCTAGAGAAGCGGAGCAGCAGAATGATCGCGGTAATAGACAACTACGATAGTTTCACCTACAATCTAGTCCAGTTTTTGGGCGAGATCGGCGCACAGGATATTCGCGTTTGGCGCAATGACCAGATCGATGTGGAAGAGCTGGCCGAACTGGCGCCAAGCCACATCGTGATCAGCCCCGGGCCGGGCACACCGGAGAAGGACAGCGGCATCAGCAACGATGTGATCCGCACACTGGGCGAGCGAACGCCGGTGCTGGGCGTCTGCTTGGGTCAGCAGTGCATCGGCCATGTCTTTGGCGGGCGTGTGATCCGCGCCCCGCGGCTGATGCATGGCAAGGTCAGCCCGGTCATCCACGACGGCGCGGGCATCTTGCACGGCATTCCAAGCCCATTCACCGCCACCCGCTATCACAGCCTGATCGTGGAAGAGCCGCTGCCCGATGTGCTGGAAGCGACTGCGCACACGGCGGAAGGCGAGTTGATGGGGCTGCGCCACAAGAGCTTTCCCATCTTCGGCGTCCAGTTTCACCCCGAGAGCATCCTGACCGAATCGGGCAAAGATCTGCTGGCCAATTTCCTGAAGGTGTAGCAACGGTTGAACATCGACGACAGCGTCCTTGGCTATCTGCGTGAAGCGCCGACCAGCGGCTTCGTCCAGCAGGAAGTCGCATTGCTTGACCATTGGCAAGGTGCGGACAACCTGCTCTGGCGGGTAGACTCCCCTGGTGGAGAAGCGGTGCTCAAGCTTTATCTGGATGCGGGGCAGGCGCGCAGCCGCCGCCAGTTCGACGGCCATGCCGCGTTTGCGCCGTCCGGCCTGGCGCCAGAAGCGCTTTGGGTGGACCGCTATCCCGAAGGCCTCTCGCGTCAGGTGCTGGTCTATCGTTGGCTGCCGGGCGAAGCGCTGGATCTGGCGAGAGAGCAAGATCGTTCGGCATTGGCCCAGGCCGTGGGGCAAGTCCATGCCAGCGACCCAAACGCGGTACGTTCGCTTCTGTCCGCACCCGGTCAATCTGGCCACCTTCTGGCGTCTGTTGTCGGCCAGCATCGCCAAATTGGGCCAGAGACTGTTGGAAGCCGAGCTTCCAGCGGCCATGTCCCTGGGCTTTGCGAAGCTGGCCGATGCGGCAGAGAGCACAGCCCGTGACCTCTTGCCGGATTGGGAAGAGACCGCGCCGACGCCGGTTCACGGCGATTTGCGCGCAGAGAACTGCCTCACCTCCTTTGGCCAGGTGGGTCTGCTGGATTGGGAGATGTTTGGGCTTGGCGATCCGGCGCTGGATGCCGCCACTTTCCTGCATTGGAACGGCCAGCTTGTGACGGGAGAAGGGGCCGACAGTTGGTTGGACATTTACCTGACCAGCTTCGATCATCCCGGCATGGAAACGCGGATCGCACTCTACCGCTGCTTGCTGCCGTTGCGCGACCTTTGCTTCCTGCTCGACGGAGTCATCAGATGGCGGCAGATGCCAGCTTCGGCGGATGCGGTCGGTGACAACCTGGCGTATCTACAGGCCACGCTGACCGCTGCATGGCAACGCGCAGCCGCCGCCCTGGGCGTGCAGGACGAGCAACTCGACGCGACCGTCTACAGCCTGTTCGACCTACGGACCGAGCAGCGATGACCCAGTTCATAGGGCTGCACACGCGGCCGATGCTGCCCACGTACCACTCGACGAGGAGACCATGATGACCGACGCTGCACTACAATTCGCCATCCACGAACTCTTTCAGGCCCACGATCTGACCGCGGATCAGGCAGACGCAGCCATGACCGAGATCATGCAAGGCTCGGCCAGTGATGTGCAGATCAGCGCATTCTTGGCCGCACTGCGCACCAAGGGCGAAACCGTCGATGAGATCACCGGCTGCGCCCGCGCGATGACGCGCAGCGCAGTCCAGGTGGCTGCGAATCTTGGCAACGCTCCGTTGGTAGACATTGTCGGCACCGGCGGTGATGGCACAAAGAAGTTCAATATCAGCACGATCGCCGCGTTTGTAGTTGCCGGCGCGGACGTCAAGGTGGCCAAGCATGGCAACCGCTCCAACCAACGCGCCGGCAGCGCCGATGTGTTGGAAGCGCTCGGCGCGACCTTGCAGACGACCGCGGAGCAGGCCGCCGAGTGCATCGAAGAGGTGGGGATCGCGTTCCTCTTTGCGCCAGCCTATCACCCGGCCATGCGCTTTGCCATCGGTCCCCGCCGCGAACTGCGCGAGCGCACGATCTTCAACATTCTCGGCCCTCTCACAAACCCGGCCAGCCCAACCCAAATGCTCGTCGGCGTCTTCTCGACCGACCTGACCGAACCGCTGGCCCACGTGTTGGGAAACATGGGTCGCTCGTCGGCCTATGTCGTCCACGGTCTGTATGAGACCGGCCAGGGATTGGACGAATTGACCACAACCGGCAAGAGCCGCATCAGCCACCTACGCGATGGCAACGTCAACACCTTCGAGTTCGACCCGACCGATCTTGGCTTCTCTGCCGCCTCGCTAACGGACATGCAGGGTGCGCGCCAGCAGAAAATGCGGCCATCGCCACCGCCATCCTCGACGGAACGCTGCACGGTCCCAAACGCGACGTGGTGCTGCTCAACGCCGCGGCCGCGCTCAGCACCGAGAGCGGCAACATCGAGAGCGGTCTTGACGCCGCCCGCCGCAGCCTGGACAGCGGCGCAGCGCTGAATGTGTTGGGGCGGTTTGTGGCGAAGACGAAGAGCTTTGGGGATTCAGAGTAGCAGGGTTTTGGAGTGTTGAGGATGCCCGACGGAAAGCGGTTGGTTCGCCATCATCCTGAATGGGAGATCTATCGCCATACATTTGATGCGTCAACGGTGATCTTCGCCTTGAGCGAGCAATTTCCTTTGAACGAACGAAATTCTCTGGCCGACCGAATTAGGCGTTCATCGCGCTCTGTTTGTCTGATGGAGAAACCCTCGAACCCAAACGCCCAAAAACCCCACCACCCAAACAACCAGAAAAAATCATGAAACACTCAAAACTCGATATCACCAAGCACAAGGGCAAGGTTCTCGACGAGATCATGGCCCACAAACGCGTCGAGGTGCCCAAGCAGATGGAGCGGGTTCCCCTCAGCGACGTCAAGGCCTTCGCCACGTTGACGCCGCCCGCGCTGGACTTTGCCGCTGCCTTGACCGCGCAACCCGGCGCCAGCCTGATCGCCGAGGTTAAGCGCGCCAGCCCGTCCAAAGGGTTGATCGCGCGTGACTGGGATCCGCCGCGGATCGGCGAGACCTACGTGCGCAACGGCGCCGCAGCCATTTCCTGCCTGACCGACAGTCGCTTTTTTCAAGGGGAGCTGGCCTACCTGACCGCCATCGCCGAACGTCTGCGGTCGTTGCAAATGTCCGCGCCGATCCTGCGCAAGGACTTCATCTACCACGAGTATCAGGTCTACGAAGCGCGCATGGCTGGCGCCGACGCGCTGCTGCTGATCGTCGCCGTGCTCAGCGATAAAGAGCTGCGTCAACTGCTCAGTTTGACCCATGAATGCGGGATGCAGGCGCTGATCGAAGTCCACGACGACGAGGAACTGGATCGCGCGCTGGCCGTGGATGCGCGCGTGCTCGGCGTCAACAACCGCAACCTCAAGACCTTCGAGGTCGATATCGAAAACACGGCGCGCTTGCGCGCCCAGATCCCCGCGGGCAAGGTCGTCGTCGGCGAGAGCGGCATCCGCAACACCGACGATGTGCGTCGTATGGCCGAGATGGGCTGCGACGCGATCTTGGTGGGTGAATCCTTTTGCAAGCTACGCCAGGAAAAACGCGGGGCCAGCGTGGCCGAGTTTGTGGAAGCCGGGCGCCTGTGATCCGTTCTGAACTGAACACTGTTCTTTTCGATCTCGACGGCACCATCGTCGAGCACAGCCATGCGGTTCTGCCGCCGCTGCTGGCCGAATGGGGCTACCCCAGGCTGCCCGACGAGGTCAAGAGCGCCTTTGGCATCGAGATCCACTGGTTCTATGAACATGTGCTCGCTGCCGAAGAACAGGGTTGGGTGCCCGAGCTTTATCGACAGCTTTATGCCCGCGTGCTGCACAGGATGGGGATTCCAGATAGCGATGGCAGCCGCGTACGCGCCATCGGTGATTTCTATGAAACCCATCCCGTGCCGCCTCTCTTCAACGACGTGCGTCCGGTGCTCTTCCAGTTGACCGCCCAAAATTGGCGGCTGGGGATGATCACCCAGCGCGGGCGCGCTGGGGTAGACCGGTTTCTCGACGAACACGGTTTGACGACCCTCTTCAACGTGGTGATCGCTGGCGACGATGGCCACGGTCGCAAGCCCACCGTCCACCCTTTCCAGGCCGCGTTCGTCAGCCCTCGGAGGTGTCGGCCCATCAGGCCGTCTACGTTGGCGACCGCATCGACGACGACTGCGAAGGCGCAACCGCGGCAGGTCTGACAGCCTTCCTCATCGACCGTGACGCGGCCCATGCGCAGACGGCAAGCGAGCGCGCCGACTTCACCTACCTAAGCAACATGGCCGAATTGCTCCACCACTTGCCGAAAGTACCCGCGCATGGCGGAGGCTCATGAACGAAGTACGCGTCAAGATCTGCGGACTCACCAATTTGGAAGATGCCCAAGCAGCAGTGGAGGCTGGCACCGATTTTCTGGGCTTCATTCTTGTGCCGGAGTCGCCGCGTTATGTCTCGCCAGAGCGGGTTGCTGAGATTCTGGCTGCACTCGACGCGCGGCCAGGCGCGGCAGGCCAAATGCAGCTAAGACGGTCGGCGTCTTTGTCAACGAGCCGCTCGACCGCATACGCGAACTTCTGGACCTCACCGGGCTTGACCTGGCGCAACTGCATGGCGATGAATCGCCGCAAATGCTGGTACAGTTGGCCAGGCGAAGCTACAAAGCGCTCCGCCCGCGGAGCAACGCGCAGGCTATCGAGGGCGCCGCACGCTATGCGCCGCATGACCTTCCGTTGGATTGCCCCGGACTCCTCCTCGACGCCTATGATCCACAAGCCTATGGCGGCACGGGCAAACTGGCAGACTGGCAGACCGCGGCCCAGCTTGCCAGGACGCATCCGGGTTTGATGCTCGCTGGCGGGTTAACTCCAGAGAACGTGGCGGCTGCCGTGCGTTCTGTCCGGCCTTGGGGTGTGGATGTGGCCAGCGGCGTCGAGCGTGCGCCCGGCCAAAAAGAACACGCCGCGATCCGGGCATTCATCGCGGAGGCAAAGCAAGCAGCGATCTGACGCGCAACCGGCGTGGCGTCGGTTCGATGGCCTAAAATTGAATTGGCATTGGGGCCTGTTCAGACGGCTGGAAAGGCCTTTGACATCCCACCACTCACGTATGGCTGATCCTGTGAAAGAATCCCTCATCTCGTAGGGGCGCCCGTTGATTCGCCCGTCCCCCAGCCTGTAGGGGGATTCAAAATCTTTAAGCGGCCTACACACCCACGAACGCGCATGACAGCAAACGATACATTTGAACTCTACGACCTGCGTATTGAGGTCGAGTCTATCGAAGGCAACTGCACCTGCAACATGAGTGTCGGCGACTGTTTCTATCTGGCCGGCGGCAAGCTCTCGTTGCCCGACGGCGCTGACTTCTGCCTCTATGCTTTGCAGGCCACCATCCCGCTTCTGCCTGCCAAGCAGCGCCTCAACCATCCCGCCGACTGGATGGAGACCGACAGCCGCGTGATCTGCCCGGACCCTGCCTGCCGCCTGACCATGCGCATCGACCGCATCTCCCGGCGCACGCTGCGCCCACGACGACGTCAGCCCGATCCCCTGGGAAGACGTGGAATAAGCTGGGCGAGCGATGAAAGCGGTCGTCTTTGGCGAGATCCGGCATGGACATGCTGATCCACGCCATCCCCGCGTCGCCGACCGTGCTCGCCGTCACACACCTTAGCGCACAAGCGGCGCTGGCAGGCCTGGCAAGGCCACGCTCGTTTGTGAACGCGTGAGCCTGAATCGCCAATTGACGCTGTTGACCAAACGCAAGGAGAAAACCTGTGAAAATCACCACCATTTCGACCGAAGTCTATCGCTGGCCGCGCGCCAAGCCGATCACCAATGGCAAACATACCTACACCCACGTCACCCTCGGGCTGGTCAAGATCGAGACGGACGAAGGGGTTACGGGCATCGGGCTGGGCAGCCTCAGTCCCATCGCGCGCACGGCAATCGGAGT
>JAAUPU010000083.1 GCA_012032975.1 Caldilineaceae bacterium
TTGCCGAGATTTTGCAGCTTCCTGTGGACAAAGGGTTGCTCCTGGTCCAGTTTCACGCGGCCAGCCCGTTGGAGCAGGCTGGCGCGTTGGGCGCTCAGAGCGAGGCGATCTTGGGCAACCAGCGCGTGTATGTGGGCGGAGATATCTTGTCGGCTATCGATGGAGTGGAATTGACGCGGCTGGATGGGCTGGAGGCGTTTCTGGAGGACAACTACCGTGTGGGCGACCGGGTCAAGGTGCAATTGCTGCGCCGAGGGGAACCGTTTGAATTGGAGCTCGATCTGGCGGAAGAGATCGGCGAGTGAAAGCAGGCGCCGACCGTTTCTTTGCCGAACCCGCCGGGCTGGCATCTGTTCAATGCGAGATCGGCAGCCATGAATGATGAAATGACCAGGCAGGGGTGCGCATGGTCATCATCCTGTCACCTTGTCATCTTGTCAGGCGTTTTTGGGTCACCTGGTTGACAGCATCACGCACCATAGCCGCGGCAGTTGGCAGCGGTTCGCGCTCCCATATTTTGTGATACATCTTGCCGTATAGATCGCTGTGAATCTCTACCCCCATCTCCCACCCGTTGCATGAGGCCAAGAAATCATCGCCAGCCAAGAGTGTCGGCCCAACACGCAGCCGATAGCCGCCCGGTGTTGGCTCGGCGCTGGCGACCAGTTTGATCGTTTGGCCGCCTGCTTGCGCACTACGCAACTCCTTTGCACTGATCTGTGTAATTCCCTCCACCGCCACATCGGTCAGCGTTGTCTTGACGCCTAGAAAGGCGTTGGCGATGATGACCAACTTGTTGGCCGTGTCCCATCCTTCGACATCCAGACTAGGGTCAGCTTCGGCGATGCCGCGGCGTTGCGCCTCTGCCAGCCCATCGGCATACGTGCGACCACGGGCCATCTGCCCCAGCACAAAGTTGCTGGTGCTGTTGAAGATGCCACGCAGCAACGTGATGTCTGCGGCGACCAGGTCGCGTTGCCCGATGTTGATGACCGGCAGCGCACCGCAGACCGTGGCGCTGTATGCGATCTGTGCATTGTGGGTCTGTGCCAGTCGGTGTAATTCCTGAAAGGCCAACACCAACGGCGCCTTGTTGGCCAAGACCACGTTGGCGCCCCTCCCTAGCGCCGACCGGACCGTGTCCAGCCCAGGCTCACCGGTGGTCAAGTTTACCGGAGACGCATCGAGCAGCAGGTCGCAGACGTCGAGGGTCGTCACGGCTTGGCTGGGCAATTGTTCGGGTAGATGGCCGGGCAATTCACAGACGCGCCCACCCCCTGCCTTGAATTGCCGCAACGCACGCGGATCAAAGCCCGTCGGTTCGATGGCCACCCCGCTGCTGTCTGCGACCATCACGATGCGAAAGGCGGCGTCGTACTCCCGTTGGCAGGCTGGTCGGCTTTTGTCTCCAGGATCTGCAAGAAATTGCGGCCTACATTGCCCAACCCGAGCAGGGGCTGTCCGAGATGACCCTGGTCATGGATTGTCGGAGATTTTTTGGGAAGAGAGTCCTGCGTGACGCCTCACCATGTCGGCAAAGCGCTCGAAGAGCAGGTCTGCATCGTGGGGACCGGGGCTGGCCTCGGGGTGGTATTGCACACAGAAGACCGGTCGCTCCTTGAGCCGCAGTCCTTCCACCGTGCCGTCGTTGAGATTGCGGTGAGTGACTTCAACGGTTTCTGGAAGCCCTTCCAACGCCACAGCATAGTTGTGGTTCTGAGCCGTGATCTGCACATTGGTGGAATCGACATCATCGACGGGCTGGTTGCTGCCGTGATGACCAAACTTGAGCTTGTAGGTCTGCCCGCCCAGCGCACGACCGATAATTTGGTGGCCAAGGCAGATGCCAAACGTGGGGATGTTGGCCTCCAGCAACGCGCTGACTATGGCAGCCGCATAGGGCACACCGGCTGGATCACCCGGACCGTTGCTCAAGAAGATGCCATCCGGCTGCATCTCCAACACCTCTTGCGCGGGCGTTGCCGCCGGCACGACGGTGACGCGCAAACCGTGGCTGGTCAAACGACGCAGGATGTTGTGTTTGATGCCAAAGTCATAGGCGACGATCAACGGCGCATCTGGCGAGGATGCCTGCGCGCCAGATGACGAGGCTTTGCCCGCGGCCACAGGTGTCCATTCGACGCGCGTGCCATCTACCCAGTTGTAGCGCTCCTGGCAGGTGACCTCTTGGACCAGGTCGCGGCCATCCAGCCCGACCCAGTTTTGCGCCATTTCCAATAATTGCGCCTCGGAGTGACTGCCATCGGTGCACAGCGCAGCGTGCAACACGCCGTGAGTGCGCAGCCGACGAGTCAATGCGCGCGTGTCGATCTCGCTAATCCCGGGGATATCGTGTTCGGCCAGATAATCACCCAGCGTCTGATTGGCGCGCCAGTTGGAGACAACCGGGCTGACCTCACGGACAATAAAGGCTGTGATCTGTGGTCGGTCGCTTTCGACATCTTCAGCATTGATCCCGGTGTTGCCGACATGGGGCGTCGTCATGCACACCATCTGGCCGCGGTAGGATGGATCGGTGATCACCTCCTGATAGCCGGTCAGGCTTGTGTTGAAGACTACTTCGCCAACGACGGTTGTGGCGGCGCCAAAGGCTTCGCCGCGGAAGATTGTGCCATCGGCGAGTACAAGCAGTGCATTCAAGAGTCCACTCCTGTTTTGCTGTCATTTGTTGAGCTTGGTTTTGTGAAGGTTCATCGGGCTTCATGTTGTAGGCAAGCTTCAGCGGTTGCCATTCGTTCCACTTGAGCAATCCATTCCAGGCGGGGCGCGGCTGGGTCTGCTTGGCAGCTTTGCTGCTGCTTTCTGTGGTCAGGTTCATCAACACCGCGACTTCGTCGCAGCGGTGAAACTTGGGGCAGTAGATACACGCCTGCCAAACCTTTGGGCTGATGCTCCAACGATCGACCAGTTCAAACCCCAACCGAATGAAGAAGTTTTCGCGCAAAGTCAACGCGCAGACCTGTTTGAATCCCCGTTCCCTGGCCAAGGCGACCAGATTCTGGACGATCTGCCCGCCCAATCCCTTGCCCTGCTGGCTGGCGTGGATGGCCAAGGAGCGAATCTCTACAAGTTCTTCGCTGAGCGGGACCAGCGCGCCGCATCCTGCAATCCAGGGTAGTTCCCCTCGACCGTCCAACTCTTCGCCCGTACCATCGTCAACATCTACCGCCACCAGCCAATCCGCCAACGTCTGGCGGATGTTGGCTTCGGTGCGCGGCAGCATGATGTTTTCGGCGGCATAGCCGTTGACCATAGCCAGAATATGGGGTGTGTCTGCGGATTTAGCCGGGCGGATCGCAACGGTCATGGGTTCGCTCCTTTGAACGAACGCAGCAACTACAATTCTTGAAGCACCTCG
Source organism: Caldilineaceae bacterium (assembly GCA_012032975.1). Next base: position 3,380 of record JAAUPU010000083.1, read on the forward strand.
CCGACGACAAGTACGGCGCGCTCCAACTCCTCTTTGCTGATTACCAACGGCGGCACGAAGCGCAGCACATTGGCGCCAGCGCTGACCAGCATGACGCCCTTGGCAAACGCCGCGTTGACGACGTCGCCAGCCGAGATATCCATCTCGACGCCGACCAGCAGCCCGCGCCCGCGGATCTCCTTGATGTGTGGGCTGTTCAGCTCGTCGAGCATTTCCATCAGATAGTCGCCCTTTTCGCGCACATCGTTCAGAAATTCTGGCTGAGAGATGCGATTGACCACATGGTTGGCGACGTGGGTAGTGAAAGGGTTGCCCGCGAAGGTGCTCGCGTGGTCGCCCTTGTGGATCGAATCTGCGACCTTCTGGCGCATCATGATCGCGCCGATGGGCAGACCGCCAGCCAGCGGTTTGGCGGCCGTCATCAAGTCCGGCTCGGCCTGATCGCCGCAGATGGTCTGGTGACCCCACATTTGGCCTGTGCGTCCAACGCCGCATTGCACCTCGTCGTAGATCAGCAGCGCGTCGAATTCGTCGGCCAGTTGGCGCAGCCCGATCAAAAACTCCGGCGTGGCCGGATGGATGCCGCCCTCGCCCTGGATCGGCTCGACCAGGATCGCGCAGACATCGGCGCCCATCTGCTCGCGGGCGCTCTCCAGATTGTTGAACTCGGCAAAGCGCACGCCCGGCATCAACGGCTGGAAAGGCTCCTGGTAGGGCGGCCGCGGGGTAGCGGCCAAGCTGCCAAAGAGTCGGCCATGAAACGCGTTGGAGAAGGCCAGAATGTGATACTTTTCGCGTTCACCTTTGTCATAGGCATAGCGGCGGGCAAATTTGAACGCACCTTCGTTGGCGTCTGCGCCGGTCAGGCTGAAGTGTACCTTGTCTGCAAAACAGGTCGCGCAGAGCGATTGGGCCAGCTGTGCATGGGGCGCAGTGTGATACAGGTTGCTCACATGCAGCACGCCGGTTGCCGCGGCCTCCTGCATGGCCTGGTTGATGCCGGCGTCGTTGTAGCCCAGCGCGTTGACCGCAATCCCCGATACGCAGTCGAGATACGATCTGCCTTCCGTGTCATAGAGCATCACGCCGTCGCCGCGCTCGATGACAAATTCGGGGCGACTGTAGACGCCGAGAACGTGGTCATGTTCTAGCTGGATGATCTCTTGGGTGTTCATAATTTCTCCGTTTTGCTGGTGGAAAGGATGATTGTGGTCTCTGAATTGGTTGTTGGTTGGGCCATGAAAGTTCAAACGATCAGAGCGGGCCGATGATGCCGGTGCCGCTATCCTCCTGGATACCGGCCAGATTGGTGATGGTGGCCTGGGCGACGCCGCCACGCAGGGCGTCGATCGCACTGCGCACCTTGGGGATCATCCCATCTGTGATGATCTGTTCGTCGATCCATTGTTCTGCCTGAGAAGCAGTGGCAGCGCGCACCACCCTACCAGCGACCAGAATGCCGGGAACATTGCTGACAAAGATCAGGCGGATCGCCCCCAGTTTGGCCGCAATTGCAGTGGCGGCGTGATCCGCGTTGACGTTGTAGCTGAGGCCGTCGAATGCGCCCATGCTGATGGGACTGACCACCGGAACGATATCCGCCTGGATCAGCGTATTGAGCAGGTGGCTGTCCACATCCTGCACCTCGCCGACGCGCCCCAGATCGCCCAGCGGGTGCCACATCTTTTCCACAAACAGGGTGCCATCATCCACACCGCTCAGACCTGCGGCGCGTATATGACCGCTGACCAGCGTGCGCACGATGCGTTTGTTCATCAGCCCGCTCAGCACCATCTCGGCCAGGTCGAGGCTGGCGTCATCGGTGATGCGCAGGCCATCCAGGAACCGCGCCTCCAAGCCAAGCCTCTGCTGATAGTGGGCAATCGTCTTGCCGCCGCCATGGACGATGACGGGAAAATGGCCTGCATCCAGGATCGATTGGGTGGCTTTGACCAGACCGGCCAAAAAGGCATCGTCATCCAGCTCGTTGCCGCCCACCTTGATCACTTCGATAAAGCGTGGTAATTCCTCAACCGCCATTGGACTGTGACCGGCGACATCTTGTTCGTGCATCACGCAGCTCCCCTTGTGAGTGGTCGAAGGTGGGTTTCGTTCCAACGCTTATAACAGCCCGAACGTTTCGTCGATTCCGACCGCGATGTTGAAATTCTGAACAGCCTGACCACTTGCCCCCTTGAGCAAATTGTCAAGTGTTGCGACGATAATGTACTCTGTTCCATCGGGCTGGCGCGGGTCGCCGGCGTGATGCTGATCGCACAGCGGTTGCTGTAGTTGACATGGCGCAACGACGCAGCTTCGCCCGCCGGCAGCAGATGGATGAAGGGTTCATCGGCATAGGTCTCTTCGTAGAGATCGCGCACCTGGTTCTCGGTGACCCCCGATTTGACCGATGCATAGATGGTGCTCAGGATGCCGCGGTTGACCGGCAGCAGATGGGGCGAGAAGAGGATGCGATATCCATCGCCGTTGCTGGCGCCGCTGGCTGTATTCAGCACCTGCTCCATTTCGGCGATGTGACGGTGGCGGTAGCCTGTGTTGTAGGGGCTGAGATTTTCGTGTGCCTCGACGAAGTTATAGGCCAACTTGGCTTTGCGACCCGCGCCGCTGACGCCGCTCTTGCTGTCAACGATGATCTTTTGCTCCAGCCAGCCCGCTTTTGCCAGCGGGTAAAGTGCCAGGTTGACGCTGGTTGGATAGCATCCGGGATTGGCGATCATCTTGGCGCCGGCGATCTGGGCGCGGTTGACTTCGCACAGTCCATAGACAAAATGGGGCAGTAGCTCGGGCGCGGTGTGCGGCACATGATACCAAGTTTCGTAGACGGCAGGGTCTGGCAATCGATAGTCGGCGCTCAGATCGACCACGCGCGCGCCCGTGCCTTGAAAGGCCTTGACCGGTTCGATGGACGCCGCATGGGGCAGACACAAAAAGACGACATCCACCTCCTCGGCGCGCTGGATCGCCTCGTCAAGCGAGATCAGCGGATACTCCCACGGAACGGGATGAATATCGGAGAATTTCTTGCCCGCGCTGCTCTGGCTTGTGATCCAGCCAACTTCGAGTTGCGGGTGGCGGTGGATCAACTGGAGCAATTCGTACCCCGTATAGCCGGTCGCGCCGGCAATTCCTGCCTTGAACATAAGACGATTTCTCCTGAAAATTTGGGAAAACAAAAAGCCCTCCATCTGGAGAGCTTTGCAGACAAAGTGTGGTTGTCTAACCCCGCGCGCAAAGATCCAGATCTAACATCCGGTGACGATGCGGCTGGGCCTGGGGCAAAATTTGCTGAAAGAGTTGCTGGCTTTCATCATAGTGGGACAAGTTTAGCACGAGCCTTTTTCAGTGTCAACAATGAATTCGATCCTCTTCTGCATTGTTGAGAGATCGGGTCACAACGATTCAAGGGGTGTCTATGTCCGTCGTCATTTTGGTTCGCCATGGGGAGACTGAAGGCAATATTCAGCGAGTCTGGCATGGCGCGCAAGATGCGCCGCTGACCGCGCGGGGTGTGAACCAGGTAGCGGCCACAGCCAGGCGCATTCAAGTCTTGGTGGTGGAATATCCTATCGATGCGTTTTATGTCTCCCCGTTGCCACGGGCAAAAAGCACGGCGGCAGCGATTGCGGATGCGCTGGGGCGCGATGCCGTGGTCTATCCAGATCTACGCGAATTTGACCTGGGCGATTGGGAAGGACGCACCTTTCAGGATCTGGCTGAGACAGAGAAACTTTGGGAACATTGGTCCACCGATCCCTATTTCGCGCCGCCGAACGGAGAATCACCCCGCTCGTTTTCACGGCGAGCCATGCGCGCTGTAGAGGAGCTGGTGCAACGCCATCCACAAGAAACGATCCTGATTGTCACCCACAGCGGGGTGGTGACCCAGGTACTCGCCAACTGGCTAGGCGATGGCCCTGATGACTGGCAGCGTTGGGAGCCAGAAAATTGCGCGATCAGCATACTGGCCAACGAGGGGAACGGCTGGCGCGGCGTGGAGGTCAACGGCATCGACCACCTGCTGCCTGGACTGGTTCGTCCTGAAGTGGCGGCCAACTACACTACATGATCAATGCCAGGCGACGACGATGTATTGCAACATCCCTCAATCTGGCACATGCTTAGGTCGCCCCCATGCGTAAAGCCCCATCTAGACGGATCACTTCTCCGTTGAGCATAGGATTCTGGATGCAGTGGAGGACCAATGCTGCGAACTCTTCGGGGCGACCCAAGCGCGACGGGAAGGGCACAGCCTTGGTCAGCTCTGCGCGCGTCTCTTCCGGCAAAGTGGCCATCAGGGGCGTGTCGAAAAGCCCCGGAGCAATGGCAATCACACGCACCCCGATGTTGGCCAGATCTCGAGCAGCCGGCAACGTCATAGAGACAATCGCCCCCTTTGACGCGGCATATGCCACCTGGCCGATCTGACCGTCAAACGCGGCGATAGATGCTGTGTTGATGATCACGCCCCGCTCGCCCATTTCTGTTGCATCATTGCGCGCCATCGCCGCTGCGGCGAAGCGCATCACGTGAAAGGCGCCTATCAGATTGACCTGTATGGTTGCGAGAAAAGGTTCGAGCCGATGGGGGCCGCGGCGGCTCAATGTGCGCTCTGCGAGTGCGATGCCAGCGCAGCTGATCGAACCATGAAGCGCCCCAAAATGATTGACGGTCGCATCGATTGCCGCCTGCACACTCTCTTCACGCGTCACATCTGTCTGCAAGAAAAGGGCGCGATCCCCCAGTTGATCGGCGAGGCGTCTCCCTGTTGCTTCATTGATATCTACGACAGCAACCTTGCCGCCCTGTTCAACCAACATGCTCGCAGTGGCGGCTCCTAATCCTGAACCACCACCGCTGACCAAGAAAGTACGATCGTCAATTTTCACTTCGTTGTCCTGACGAAACATCCAGCCAGTGCAGGGTCTGCATCAGCGGATTGTATGCA
>JAAUPU010000084.1 GCA_012032975.1 Caldilineaceae bacterium
CGGATGAGCCGGCCAATGAAGCAACGGAGGTTTCCGCACCAGCTCCTGATCGATCGCGCGTCCAACCGCGCAATGAATCGCTCGAATCCGAATTAGCAGGCGAATTGGAGCAAATGGACGACGACACGACTGCGCAGCCGGAAGTCGAAGCCGAAGAGACGGTGAACGATCCTGATGCCGACGACGGAAACGATCCGGAAATGAAACGATTGCTCGACGAATTGGCGCGGGCCTGACCGGCAACCGGCCGCAAAAACCAATCAGCTAGATTATTCGTCCCGGTACACTTTTTCCCGGCGCTCATGCCGTTCCTGGGCTTCAATCGAAAGCGTAGCGATCGGACGCGCGTCGAGCCGTTTCAGGCTGATCGGTTCGCCGGTTTCTTCGCAGTAACCATAGCTGCCATCCTCGATCCGGCGCAGCGCCGAATCGATCTTCGCGATCAGCTTCCTTTGCCGGTCACGGGCGCGCAATTCGATCGAACGGTTGGTTTCCGACGAGGCGCGATCAGCCATGTCAGGCAATTTGTCGCTCTGATCCTGGAGCGCGTCCAAAGTCTCGCGCGATTCTTTCAGGATTTCTGCTTTCCAGCCGAGCAATTTCCGCTTGAAATAGTCGCGCTGGCGATCGTTCATGAACGGCTCGCGGTCGCTCGGAACATAATTCTTTTCAATCGTGTCTGGCATTACCGGCTTCCGTTCACGGTTGAAGTTGCGGCCTTATAGCTGTCACTTGGGCAAGCCACAAGGCCTTGATGCAATTGCGATTAGCAATGTTTCAGAAGGATCGTTTTGTATCCGTAACAAAAAATTTTCGTGAAGCGCCGAGGCGACTGCGGAGGGCGATTTTTGCCAGGCAGGGTATCCAGCTAGCCGGCGCGACGGGCGCGGCGTTCGTCGATCCAGTCGCGTAACCGCATGTGCCAGTAACTGGCCTGCACCGCTACACGGCTGCCGAACCCGCCGGCCCAGACCGGCGCAAATGGCGCAAACAGGCGATAACGATCATCGTCATTGGCGATCGCGGACGCAATGAGCATCCCCGCCATCGCCGTCGTGTTGATACCATGGCCGCCAAAGGCCGTGGCGCACCAGACGCCGTCGCCAAGCTTGCGGATCAGCGGCATCTTGTGCACCGCATATCCCATGGTTCCGGCCCAGGCATGGGTGATCTCCATGTCCTGCAGTTGCGGATATACGGACAGCATGTCCCGCTTCAGTTTTTGCGCAAGATCCGAGGGTTCGCTGCGCCTTGTGGTGATGCGGCCGCCCCAGATCAGCCGCCGCTGATCGCCAGCGACCACGATCCTGTAATAATCACTGGCGCGGCGCGTGTCGCCGATTGAACGCCTTCCTCATCCTGCAGGGCATCGAGACGCTGGCGCTGCGCATGGACCGCATCTGCGACAACGCGCTGAAGATCGCGCAGCACCTGCAGCAGCACGCCAAGGTGGGCTGGGTCAAGTACGCGGGCCTGAGCGACCACCCCGACCACGCGCTGGTGCAAAAGACCATGGGTGGCCGCGCCAGCGGCATCATCAGCTTTTGGCGTGCAGGGCGGCATCAGCGGCGGCGCGCGCTTCCAGGACGCGCTGAAGCTGTTCACGCGGCTGGTCAACATCGGCGACGCCAAGTCGCTGGCCTGCCACCCGGCCAGCACCACACACAGCCAGTTGAATGATGATGAACTGATGAGCGCCGGCGTACTGCCGACTTCGTTCGCTTGAGCATCGGCATCGAGGACATCGACGATATCCTCTGGGACTTGGATCAGGCGCTTGCTGCGGCGGTATAAGGTGACAGGATGGCGGGATGGCGGGATGACATTGACGTCTGCCCGTCCCCTCATCCCGTCAGGTTGTCTCACAAGGATACACGCATGACAACGGACGTTTCTGCCGAAGGCTCGGCTGGCATTGTAGAGCAGAAATTCTTTACCTTTGCCGTGGATGAGCCATTCTGTCTTGAGAGCGGCGCCACGCTCAGCCCAGTGAAGATTGCATACGAGACCTATGGCCGTCTCAACGCGGATCGCACCAACGCCATCCTGATCGGCCACGCGCTGAGCGGCAGCGGTCACGCCGCAGGCTATCACTGCGCGGAAGATGACAAACCGGGCTGGTGGGATGAATGCATCGGACCGGGCAAGGCGTTCGACACCGACCGCTTCTTTGTGATTTGCAGCAACGTTCTGGGCAGTTGCTATGGTTCGACAGGTCCGGGCAGCATGGACCCACGGACCGGCAAGCGCTACGGTTTGAACTTTCCGGTCGTGACCATCGGTGACATGGTGCGCGCCCAGGTTCGTCTCATCGACCATCTGGGAATCGATCGGTTGCTGTGCGTTGCCGGAGGTTCGATGGGCGGTATGCAAGTGCTGGAATGGGCGGCGCGCCATCCAACTCGCCTGGCCTCGGCGATCCCGTTGGCGACAACCGCCCATCACAGCCCCATGTTGATCGCGTTCAGCGAAGTGGGTCGGCAGGCCATCTATGCCGACCCGGCCTGGAATAATGGCGACTACTATCAGGCTATGCAGAAACCAGATGCCGGGCTGGCTGTCGCGCGGATGGTGGGGCACATCACCTATCTGAGCGAAGAGTCCATGCACCAAAAGTTTGGCCGCCGTCTGCGCAATCTGGAGCGCTACGGCTATGAATTTCAGACCGAGTTCGAGATCGAGAGCTATCTAAAATATAACGGCAACAGTTTCACACGTCGCTTCGACGCCAACAGCTACCTGTATGTCACGAAGGCGCTGGATTACTTCGATCTGAGCCAGCCAACTGGCTCGATCGCCGCGGCCTTTGTCGATTCCACCCATATCAAATTTCTGATCGTCAGCTTTACCAGCGACTGGCTCTATCCGAGCTATCACAGCAAAGAACTCGTAGGTGCGCTGACCGCGGCCGGCGCCGATGTGACCTACTTGGACATCAAAAGCAGCTGGGGTCACGATGCCTTTTTGCTGGAGGTGGAGACGATGACCAAATTGCTCGGAAGTTTCCTGGGCCGCCTCGTGAAAGAGGAGCGCATCGCACCGCCGCCTGCTGAATTGACGGTTCTCACCCCAGATGCTGGTCATCCTGATGCGACCCTGGCACTCGAGCCTATTCCGTGAACGAACCTTCAGCGTCGGACGCGGCTGATCTGGTTTCGCAGGAACAGAAGTGGTATCCTCCGCTGCGCGCCGATCTGCAGATCGTCGCCGACCTGATCCCCGAAGGCGTCAAGGCCCTCGACCTCGGCTGTAGTGATGGCGCGCTCCTGGAATATTTGGTTACCCACAAACGAGTAAAAGGCCGCGGCATTGAACTGAGCGAAGCAGGCGTCCTGGCCTGCGTGCGTCGCGGGTTGAGCGTCCGCCAGGGCAATCTGGAAGAGGGTCTTGCCGACTATCCAGAGTCCAGCTTCGACTATGTGATCCTCTCTCAGACGTTGCCCTACCTCGACGACCCCGCCATGATCCTCAATGAGATGTTGCGCGTAGGCAGGCACGCCATCGTCAGCTTCCCGAAACTGGGGATACTGGCGTTGTCGGCTGCATCTGCTGTTCGAGCTGGCCGCCATGCCCCGGCGCGACCTGCCTCAACGTTGGTACGATGTTCCCCGCTGGCAGGCGTTCACGGTCACCGATTTCGGCAACTATTGCCATCAGATCGGCATCCGCATCGACAATCAAGTCTATGTCGCGAACCATCACGTCGTCGCGATTCGTGTCTTCAAGAACCTGCTGGCGACTACGGCAGTTTTTGAGTTGTCCAAATCGCCATAGACACTGCGCGATCTGTTGAGAGATGCCAATCAAACTGACCAATCCGACTGAGGGAAAGGCAAATCAGATTGACTTCACCAACCATGATCCGGGTTTGGCTGCCGATCTGATTTGTTTGTGGGGCGTCAAGAATTGGAAGATCTGTCTATGCACTGGCTGCCTGGTTTCGGGCCCCACTAGCTGACAGAGTTCACGACGGCTCTGGACCGCGTTCTACATCGGAGTTACCAAAAGGGATTCAGTCTCACAGCGACCGCATTGCTGCCGAACATGAAGACTACGATTGCCTTTGCACTCGAGGGCCAGCCACTGATTGGGGGAGCGGGTGATTGAGCGTCGTTAGTTGTCTGGTCCAGCCTCATGTGATGCAATCACCTCGATCAGTTGCTGTTGGCTCAGTCCGGTCACGTCAGCGATGACAGAGAGGTCATACCCTTTGTCATACAAGGCTAGAACGATTTCTCTGCGTTCGGCTTGACGCCCCTGCTCAATTCCCTGCTCAATTCCCTGCTCAATTCCCTGCTCAACGCCTTCCATACGGCCTTCTGCGAGTCCTTCGGCACGCGCCTGTTCACGGATGGCCTGCTTTTCACGTTCAATGGTGTGGATCAACATGGTGCTTACCTCCTCTTTGCTGCGATATTCTCGCTCCAACTCATCGAAATCCGCCTGTGCGACCTGTCCATATGCTGCCAGTTGCCGGAACCAGTTGACGAACAACGAGATAGCGCGGCGGTCTTGCTCCCGATCAAACAACGCCAGTGTCTCATACACCAGTTCCTCGAGATTGTAGTGGGACTCGGCGAGGAATAGCGTCGAGACAATGTTGCGGATGCCCAACAGCTGCTGTCGGCTGTACTCGTTTTCCGCAATTTTGAAGTACTCGAAATGGAGAGCGAAATCGCCCAACGAAGGCTCCGGCTGGATCAGGTCGGCGATGTGGGTCGGCGCGTTCCAACGCTGGCTGCCATTGTAGAGCACGATCGGGAAGACTGGTGGCAACTTTTCTGAACGTCCCTGGCCTTCCATCAGATCCATGTACAGGTTGGTGATGTAATTCAGCACCCGCAACGCCATCCAGCGATCCACGGTGGACTGGAACTCGAGCAACACGTAGACGTAAAGCTCACCCTCACCGAAGGGCAGTCGATAGATGAGGTCGCTCTCGGTCTCCTTGTAATGTTCGGAGACGAAAGATTTATCCAACGTTTCAGCGCGACTGAAATCCAGCCCGGCCACCCAGGGCTGATCGACGAATGTCTCCATCAGCTGCCGGAAAATGGTCGGGTTGGAAAAGAGTCGCTTGTACCCACTGTCGTGGACGTTTGGCATGGCACTCTCTAAAGAATAGTGTACCCCAACGGAGACCGTCGCTTTGGGAAATCGCGATGTTGATTCAGAAAGAGCGAGTAAAGGTCGAGACGACTTGACTGTCATTTTTGAACCTGGTCGTCCAGGCCAACCAGATTCACCTGCGCGCCATCACACCGCAGATTGCCGCGCTTTCGACACAATTCACATCGACGCTCAATGAGGACGCCGCTGACCGCATCATCGTTGCCACAGCGTATTCCGAAAACATTCTGGTAAATGGCAAACGATCTCCCGGCGTCTTGGTTCTACACCTGTCGCGCCACGGCCGCAACTGCCTCCAATGTCACATCGACCACATCTGCGCTGTGTTCGGTGGACATGAACCAGGCGCCCCGTTCCAGAGCGCGCACGCCGTGATGGTGGAGGGCTTCGGTGAAGTTGATGTAGCGCGCTTTGTCGGCCTGTAGCGACGACCGATAGTCGGTGACCGGTTTTTCGACGCCAAACGCGACATGAAAAACCTGGGGAAACCCTTCCACCCGCGCCTGGATATCGGCGTCGGCCAGCGCCTGTTGGATGCCCTGCATCAGCCGCGTGCCCTGGGTTTCGAGCTTGGCAAAGGTCTCTGGCTGGCGAAGCTGGGAGAGCGTCGCGACCACTGCCGCCATAGACGCGGGTTGGCTGTTGAAGGTGCCACCGTGCATCACGCCCCCGCTGGCAAACATCTCCATCAAGTCGGCTTTGCCAGCCAGACAGGAGACGGGAAACCCGCTGGCGATGGCCTTGCCAAAGGTCGCCAGGTCGGGGGTCACGCCGAAGAGCTGTTGCGCTCCGCCCGGTGCCACGCGGAAACCGGTGATGACCTCGTCGAAGATCAGCAGCGTGCCTGTGTCGGTGCAGACCTGGCGCACGCCTTCGAGATAGCCGGGGTTTGGCAAGATGGCGCTGGTGTTGCACATAGCCGGCTCCATGATCACGGCCGCAACATCGCCGCGCTCCAGACGAGTCCTGAGAAGCGCCAGATTATTCCACGGCAGCACGTCTGTGTGCTCGCCCGCGGGGGCGTCTTGACCCACGCTGGCGGGAACTCGATTCGGCGCATCGGCCGGGCCATATCGATCCGGCGGCGGGGCCACGCTCCACAACACGCTGTCCAGCCAGCCATGATAGTGCCCCTCAAATTTCACGATAATCGAACGACCGGTGGCTGCGCGGGCCAGTCGCCAGGCGGCCTGCACCACCTCGCTGCCCGCACAGCTAAAGCGGACCCTCTCCGCGCAGGGCACCATCTCGCAGACCATCTTGGCTGCCTCACGCTCGACTTCGGTCTGTCCGGCGAAGAGTATGCCGGACCGCAACTGCTCCTGGACTGCCGCCAGCACCGGCGCTGGGCTGTGGCCCAGGATCATCGGCCCCATGCCCAGATAGTAGTCGATCAGCCGGTTGCCATCGACGTCGTAGAGATATGGACCCTCGCCCCGTTCGAAGACCAACGGCGTGGGCCGCATCCCCACACGGAAGTTGCTGTTGACACCTCCTGGCAGATAACGTGAGGCCTCGGCGATCAGTTGCTTGGATTTCTCAAAGGTGGTCATCAATATTTCCTCTATTTTGTGGTGACTTTTGGGAAGAATAGTTGTCCATTTTTGAAGAGTGCTCGCCCTGGCGATTTGCCGATGTGCTGGTCGATTGGCCTGTTACAGCAGATGTCGTCTGGATGGATCAAGGGCATCGCGCATGGCTTCGGAAAAGAGATTCAGACCAATGATCAACATCGTCAAAAAGAGACCTGGAAAGACGCCATACCACCAGGCCTGACGCAAGAATTTTCGGCTGGTGAAGAGCATCGATCCCCAGGACGGATCCGGCGGCTGTGTGCCCAGTCCCAGGAAACTGAGCGCTGCTTCCACCAGGACGGCAAACGCGACCGAAATGGCGATCTGGACGAGTACAACCGGGATGGCGTTGGGCAGGATGCTGCGGAAGATGATGCGATTTGTCTTGGCGCCGCCCGCGCGCGCGGCCAGCACATAGTCCATCTGCTTTTGCGTCAACATAGAGGAGCGCGCCACGCGCGCAAAGGTCGGAATGCTGACAATCGCAACTGCGATCATGGCGTTGATCGAACTAGGGCCAAGCACGGCCACGATGCCCATGGCCAGGAGCAGACCCGGAAAGGCGAGCAGCGTGTCCATCAGACGCATGATCACGGCATCGACGTGCGGCCAAAATAACCTGCCGAGAGGCCCAATGGCACACCCAGCCCCATGGCACAGACCACGGCAAACGCGCCGGCCAACAGGGAGACACGCCCGCCATAGAGCGTCCGACTCAGAATGTCGCGGCCAAACTGTCGGTGCCAAGGGGTATTCAACCTGGGGGTGGTTTGAATTGTTCGCCCTTGTGGATCTTGAGGGGATCATAAGGACTCAGTAGCGGGGCCGCCAGCGAGATGACGATCATCGTCACCACAATGACCAAGCCCAGCGAGCCGCCGGGTGCGCGAAGCGTGCGAAAGGTGGTGGACCAGAAAAGACTATGCTCCAGCCCCAGGCGATATTCCAGCGACTTTCGCCGGGCCGGTTCAGCGTTCGCGACCGAAGATTCTGCGGCGCTCATGGATGCTCCTCTGCATAGCGATTTGCATGGCGCTCATTCATCATAGCGAATCCGTGGATTCAGCAGACCATAGCTCAGATCGGCCAATAGATTCATGAAAATGAAGATGATGACGACCAAAAGAATAGCCGCCTGAACCACGGGGTAATCCCGCTTTAGAATGCCTTGCAGCGCCATGCCGCCCAGCCCTGGCCAATCGAAGATCGCCTCGGTGACGACCGCGCCGCCGAGAAATGCGCCAAATTGCAGCGCAAAAACGGTAATCACTGGGATCATCGCATTGCGCATCGCATGGCGACCGACGACCATTCGTTCCATCAGCCCTTTGGCCCGGGCCGTTCTGACGTAATCCTGATTGAGAACTTCGAGCAGCGACGTCTTCAGAAATCTGGATAGCACCGCCGCGGTGGGGATGCCCAAGGTGATCGCGGGCAAGATGATCAAGCGGAGAAACTTGCCAAAGTCGTCGCTCGGATCGACACGCCCCGAAGGCGGCACCAGACCCCAGCGCAACGAGACAAAGGTGACGAGCAGGATGCCCAGCCAAAAGGTCGGAATGGCATAGAAGACCGAACTGATCGTCGTCAAGGCTCGATCAAAGACGCCGCCGCGATTGACAGCCGATATGAC
>JAAUPU010000085.1 GCA_012032975.1 Caldilineaceae bacterium
TGGCCCATTTGGGCACCACACCGGGGATGATAATGTTGAGCAGCAGGATCACGAGAATCATCCCCACCAGCAGGGGCAAAGAGCCGACGTTGGCGCGTTCCAACAACTCCGCCATAGACACAGCAGCCACCGTCGGCATGTTGGTGTAGTTGAAATAGGCGATAAACTGGCTGATCATCAGCAGCATAAAGACGAGACCGGCCAGACCGGAAAAGGTCTTGGTGACCGCGGCGATGACTTCGTTGCTGCTCTTGATCGTGCCTGCGCCCCGGCCATAGGCAATGCCAGCAATCAGGAAGGCCATGGTGATGATGAAGAGCAGGCTGTCCATGAAGGGCGTGTTGCCGATGATCCCGCCTGTGACCGGGTGACGCAACGGCGCGCCCGACGGGAAGGTGATCAGCGCAATCAGCGCGATAAATCCGAGGGTGGCAAAGGTGGCATAGCGCAGCCCGCGCGATTCCGCGGCGGTGAGCGCGTTGTCATCACCGCCCTCGCCCTCTGCTGCTTCTGCATTCGTATCGCCAAAATCGTATGCGCCGAGCCGCGGCTCGATCACTCGTTCGGTGACAACCGTCGCCACGATGGCAATGAGCACCGACGAAGCAACTGCAAAGAAATAGTTGGCCACGATGGTGATCGGCTCGCCCCCGGCAAGCCCGATGGCCTCGTTGGTGATCTCGGTCAACATACTGTCGACTGGCGTGATGAAGAGGTTGACGCCAAAGATCGCACCGACGCCGGCGAAGGCCGCAGCCATCCCGGCCAGGGGATGGCGTCTCAGGCTCATGAACGCGGCCGCGCCCAATGGAATCAGGATCAGATAGCCGGCGTCAGACGCGACGCTGGACAGGACACCGACGAAGATGAGGATAAAGGCGATCAGCCGGCGCGGGGCCACCTGGACCAACATGCGGATCAGGGCAGACATCAGGCCTGAGGCTTCCGCCACGCCAGCGCCCATCATCGCGATAAAGGTGACCGCCACGACGCCGAAGCCCTGGAAGTTGCCTACAAACGACGAGAAGAGAAAGCGAATGCCGCTGACTGTCAGCAAGCTTTCGATGGCAATCGTCCGCTCCTGGATCTCGTAATCGGCGCCGTAGGTGTCTGGGGAAACGACAACGCCGGGCGCGGTCGTGTCCTCATAATATTCACGCTCTGTGGGCACAGGAACTTCCACCGCGATCAGTTCTGTGACGCTGACGCCCGCCAGATACAAAATGTGGGAAAGCACGATCACGCCGATGATCAGATAGAGAAACATGAGCACCGGATGGGGCACCTTGTTGCCCACCGCCTCGATGCCATTGAGCAATCGCTGGGTGAAGCCGCTCTTCTGTGTGACCTCAGAATCGTTCGTCTCGTTTTCCGTACTCATCGGTCCCCCGACGGTAGCTTCGCCAGCTCTTCCAAATAGACAATCGCTGTCTCTATGCCACGCTGAAACATCTCGATGCTGTAGCTCTCATTGGGCGCGTGCAGCCCGTCATCGTCCAGCCCGTAGCCCATCATGACCACGGGGATCTTCATCAGATTGTAGAAGTCCGCCACCACAGGAATGCTGCCGCCGCCGCGCGTGAAGATGGGCGTCGCGCCCCAACCGCGTTCATAGGCGCGGGCTGCTGCCTGCATTTCGGGCAGATCGAAGGGGATCAGCGCCGGCTCGCCCGTGGTCAGCAGGCGAACTTCAACGTGGACGGTCGGCGGCGCGACCGACTCGATGTACGCTTTCATCAGATCGAAGATCTTGTGCGGATCCTGGTTGCCCACCAGTCGCGAGCTGAGCTTGACGCCAGCCGCGGCCGGGATGATCGTCTTGGGACCGGGGCCGCTGTAGCCGCTCCACAGGCCGTTGATATCGAGTGTGGGCCGCGCGGAAACCCGCTCGCGGATCGTGTAATCGGCATCGCCCCAGAGCGCGGGCACGCCGGTGGCCGCCTTGAACTGCTCCTCGCTCAGCGGGTTCTTGGCGATCATGCTTCGTTCTTCGTCGGTCAGCGCGACCACGTCGTCGTAGAAGCCGGGGATGGCGATGGTGTTGTCCGGGTTGTAGAGCTTGCCCAGGATTTCCACCAGCGCGAGGGCCGGGTTGTGGGTGGCGCCGCCCAGAAGCCGCTGTGCAGATCCTCCTTGGGACCGGTCACGTGGATCTCCGCGTAGGTCATGCCGCGCAGGCTGTGGGTGATCGCAGGCTCCTCGATGCGCGCCATGACGAGTCGCTGATCACGCAGACGTCGGAGCGCAGCAGATCCAGGTGCGCTTCCAGGAAGGGGCGCAGATTGGGCGATGCAACCTCCTCTTCGCCCTCGATCAGAAACTTGACGTTGACCGGCGCGGCCCCCGCGGTCTGCAAATAGGACTCCAACGCCTTGACGTGGATGAAGAGCTGCCCCTTGTCATCGGTGGCGCCGCGGGCATAGATGCGCCCATCCTTGACCACCGGCTCGAAGGGGTTGGTCTCCCAGCCGTCCTCCATCTCGGCCGGCACCACGTCGTAGTGGCCATAGACGAGCACCGTGGGCTTCTCCGGCCCCGCCCCCAGCCACTCGCCGTAGACGACGGGATGGCCTGCCGTGGGCAGCACCTGAACATTGGTCAGCCCCAGGCCGGTCATGTGTTCAGCGAGCCACTCGGCCATGCGCACGACATCGCCTGCAAAAGCCGGGTCGCCGCTGAGGCTGGGGATGCGCAACATCTCGAAGAGCTGGTTTTGAAATTTTTCGGCGTTGGCGCGTGAATACGCGCGCGCCGTTTCACTGGGTATGGTCATTTGCTTTCCGCTCCCCAAAGTTCAGCCAGCTTGATACACATGCGGGTAGCCGCAGCCATATCCTGCACGCTCACCCACTCCAACGGACCGTGGATGTTCTGCATCCCGGTGAAGACATTGGGCGTGGGCACACCCAACTCGGTCAGCCGCGAGCCATCTGTGCCGCCGCGCACCGGGACGGAAAAGGGTTCGATACCCACTTGCCGACACGCCTCGCGCGCAGCTCCACCGGGCGCATATCCTCTTCCAGCCAGTAGCGCATGTTGCGATACTGGGGCGTGATCTCGCAGCTGATCTCGGCACGCGGTTCGGTGGCCTGGATCGTGGCGCAGACTTGCTGGAGCAAAGCGTCCTGCGACGCCAGGCGTCCAGCTCGAAGTCGCGCAGGATGAAGTGAAGCGTGGCCTCGGCCGCGGTCCCGCTCATCTGGTAGATGTGGATAAAGCCCTGACGCCCGTCGGTGGTCTCCGGCGTCAGCGTGACCTGGGGCAGCGTGTCCACGATCTTGGCGGCCAGGTGCAGCGCGTTGACCAGCTTCTCCTTGGCCTGGCCAGGGTGGATGGAGACGCCTTTGACGGTCACCGTGCCCTTGTCCGCGGAGAAGGTCTCGTAGACGATCTCGCCTTTTCCGCGCCGTCCAGCGTGTAGGCGAAGTCTGCGCCGAGGTCGCGAGGGAGGTCGGGATGGACACCGCGCCCGATCTCCTCATCCGGTGTGAAACAGATGCGGATGGGGCCGTGGGAAATGGATGGGTTGGCCAGCAAATGGCGCGCCGCGGCCATGACAATGGCAACGCCGGCCTTGTCGTCGGCGCCAAGGAGCGTCGCGCCGCTGGCGGTGATGATGTCGTCGCCGATCTTGCTGGGCCAGATAGGCCGAACTTGCCGGCGAGAGTCGTTGCTCCGGGTCGTCGGGCAGGACGATTTCGCTGCCATCGTAATCGCGGTGGACGATGGGCTTGACCCCATTTCCGCTGAAGGCGGCGGTTGTGTCTACATGAGCCAACAAGGCGACGGTCGGCGTCTCTGTTTGAGCCGTGGCGGGAATGGTCGCAAGCAGCGCGCCATAATCGGTCAAGGCGATCTCCTGTGCGCCGATCCCGGCCAACTCCTCTTTGAGCAGATTGAGCAGGTCGAGTTGCCTGGGCGTGCTTGGCGATGTGGGCGACGACTCGTCGCTTGTCGTGTCGATGGCCGCGTAGCGCAGCAGTCTCTCTGTCAGTTCCTGGTCGAATTCTGTTTGCATGTTTTTCTCCGATGCTTGCACGATGGTCAACGAGAAGGCAAGCCACCCATCTTGACTTGGCGTGTAGCCTCAAAACGGAATGGGTTGAGATCTAGACCGCTTCCGCGCCGAGCGCGGCCTGCGGGTCAGCTTCAGCGACCTCTTCCGGGATAGTACTGGGATCATAGGAAGGCAGGCCGCGGGCTGGAAAGATGGCCAGCAACGAAATCGCGGCCAACACCAGGAACGACGCCTTGAGTGCTCGCAGCCTCGCCTCGGCGTTGATCAGCACCGCTTCGTTCACCTGTTCGGAAGAGGCATTCGTTGCGTCGAGGATATCGACCAGTTGATCGTTGCTGACGAAGTTGATATTGTCCAGATTGACCTGGGCCTGAAGCGCTTCCGGCAACATCGCGCTGCTGGCCAGGCTGCTCAAAATCATCATACTCAGCAGCCCCACCGCCAGCGCGCTGGAGAGCGCGGTGCCGGCGCCGTGGAGAGGTTGTTGGCTGTGCCGCGCAGGCGCCCACGTCGCCAGCCAGGTATTTGGGCGAAGCCGAGACGAGGACGTTGAAGAGTAGCGTCAACAGCGCGCCTTCGCCCAGCCCCAACAGAACCAGACCAAGGATGACCGGCGGTGTGCCCCAGTCGTTGCGGATGGCGAAGGCCAACACCGTCAACCCAATCGCCACAATGGAAAAACCGATGTAGCCGATCTGCCGCGGTGTGAGGCGGGAATAGAAACGCACGATAAAGATGGCGGATGCGGCGATGGACAAGGTGTAGGGCACCACCGCAATGGCCGTCTGCAAGCTCGTCTGTCCCTGGACGATCTGGATGTACAGTGGGATCAGGAAGTTCACCGCTGGGCCCAGCGCGCCGATGATCAACAGGGCGTAGGTTGCCGCTCGCTCCTGGGAAGAGTCCAGAACGGCGAGCGATAGCAACGGCGTCTTGCCTTTCTCTTGGCGTCTGTGGGACCAGGCAAAGAAAGCCTGGCCAAGCACCAGGCCCACGACGATCATGAAGGGTGCCGGAGAGAGACCGAAAAAGCTGATGGGCGCATCGGGGTGCGCGACAATGATGCCCCAGTTGTTCAGGTTGTTGAAGGCCACGCTGATAAGAATCACAGCCAGCGCGGCCAGCACCGCGCCGACAAAGTCGATCTTCACATTCTTCTGGCGCGGCACCGGCGCAAGCCGAAAGCTGAGCGCAAAAATGGCAATTGAGACAAAGAGCAAAATACCAAATGAATAGCGCCAACTCAATACGGTGGCCAAGTATCCGGCGACCAGAAAAGCAAGAACACCGGCCAGAGGCGATGCGCCGGCCAGAAGCCCCAGCGCCTGCTCCTGCTGCTTGTCCTGATAGTTGACGGCGATCAGCACCACCAATGACGGCACCAGCGCCGCGGCGGCCAGACCGGCCAGCATCTGTGCGTTGTTCATGGTGTCTGCATTGGGGCTGAGCGCCATGATGCCCATCGCGACGCCATGCAGTAGAACCGTCACCTGGAAGACGAGACGTTCGCCAACCAGCTTGCCGATCTTTGCGCCTACCATCACAAACGCGGCGACAAAGAGCGAATAGATGACCAACGCCGTGCTGATCGCCGTGGCCGGCGCGTTCAGGTCTTCCACAATCGCGCCGATGGAAACGGGGAGCGCGTTGACATTAAAGGCCATCTGCATCTGGGCCAGAATGATGATTGCCATCGGCAGCCAGGATCCACGAATTGCGGCGCCTTCGTCAGTGGATAGCGGCGGTTGACTGTGCATGAGGCGTCCCATCTTCAGGTGAAACGAATAGGGCTGTCCAAAACGGGTGGAGCCAACCTTCCTGGACTTGACCAAAGTGGGTGGCTTTACCGGAAATGCCGCGGCCTAATCCCGGAATGCTGCAACTGACTTTGAACACGCCCAAATGAGTAACGAGTCCAGCCAAGCCAGACTCCTTGCTCTCGGTCAACAGAGCTTCAAGACCTGGCTGCCAAGATAGCAGCAATCGCGTCTGTTTCAAAGGTACAAAATGTACTAAGCATGTACTACCGGCGAGCGATGATGCGCCGGAATCAACCCCTGGCCTGGTCGCTCCCCAGGTCACTCCCCTGGTCACCGCTCATGATGACGAATGGCCTGAAATCGACACTGGAAAACACTTGCTTCGCATGTCATCATGCGATAGACTCTCGCTATTCTTTGAGCCTACTGCCTTCATTGCAAAGATGGTGTCCAGCTTGCCCAACATTTTGCTCAAAACGAAGCTACATCGACCTCTTCCTGGGCGCACCGTGATCCCGCGTCCACGGATCGAGGAACGGCTGCACATTGGACTTGAGGCAAGGCTTACGCTTGTCTCCGCCCCCGCCGGATTTGGCAAGAGCACACTTGTGAGTTGTTGGATCAGCGACCGACTCGAAGCCAAGAGTGAGGCCAGCAGCCAGGACCTTTCTGAACCGATCGCCTTGGCGACTTGGCTAAGCCTGGACGAGACAGACATCCTTCTGCCCACATTCATCAGCCATTGTGTTGCCGCCATCAGAGAGCGTCACCCGCAAAGCTGTCAATTGGTCGTGGATCTGCTGGAGCAGATGCAGAGCCAGGCAAGCATTGAAGCGCTGGTCGACGCGGTTTGCCAAAGCCTGGAATCGCTCCAAAGTCCACTCGTGCTGGTACTGGACGATCTGCACGTCATCGACGACCCCGGTGTGTATGCGTTCCTGACCGGCCTGGTCCAAAATGCGCCGCGCCAATTTCACCTGGTCCTGATCACACGCGTGGACCCGCCACTGCCGCTCAGTCGATGGCGAGCGCGAGGGTATGTCAACGAACTGCGCATGCGCGACCTTAGTTTCACCCTGGACGAAGCCAGAATATTCCTCACCGAGAATCTCGACGAGCCACCCCCAGACGAGTTGGTTGCTACGCTCCATCAACGCACCGAGGGTTGGGCTGTGGGACTTTGGCTTGCCCGTCTCGCCCTGCGCGGCCAAAAGGATCTGACGCTTGTTGCGAGCCAGATGGATTCGGTGGGCAGCCGCTACATCGTAGACTACTTGGTGGATGAGGTCCTGGATCACCAGCCAACCGAGGTGCAGGAGTTCTTGATCGCGACCGCGCTTCTCAATCGCTTCAACGCTGAGCTATGCGCCGTCGTTGTCGGTATCGACACAGTGGATGCTGAGAGCCGCATCCAGGATCTATTGCGCGAGAATCTCTTTCTGATCGAGTTGAGCGCGCCGTCACGCTGGTATCGATATCACCACCAGTTCCAGGACATGCTGCTGAGCCGTCTCCACACACGTTGCAGTCAGGAAACGATCAGGCAGCTTCACAGACGGGCGGCAACGTGGCTGACAAACGATGGGCAGGTTGACGAAGCCCTTCGCCATCTGCTGGCCATCCCCGATCCCGTTGCCGCTGCAGACCTGGTCGAAAGCCGGCGACTCTCTGCGCTGCAAGAGCAACGTTTTTTCGGACTGTCGATCTGGCTGGGCGCGGTTCCGTTGACGATGGTCTATCAACGCCCCCTATTGCTGGTCGCCCTGGCCTGGGTTCATTTCGACCAGGTGGACAAACGTCAGTGCCTGGCCGCCCTGGCGCGGGCCGAGGTTTTGCTCGAGGAAATGCCGTCGGAACTGTCATCCTCGACGCGCCAGATGATCTTGCTGGAGTGTTTTACGCTGCGATTGGCAATGGATCATCGCGCTTTCGATCCAGCGCAGGCGCTTGAGAACGCGCGCGATTGGTGGAGCCAGCTTCGGTCCATGCTGCTCCAGGTCCATTTCAACGTTCCTCTGCAACTGGCCTATTCAGTTCAGCGACTGGGCGATGTCGACCTGGCGCTGGAGATCATCTTGACGACGGTCGAAGCAATGGCGTCATGGCCGATTGCTGCCAAATGTCGGCTCTTGCATACTGCCGGCTATGTCTACTGGTGCGGTGGCAATTTGGCCGAAGCGGAGCGGACATTCCTCAGAAACCTACAGCTTGCCCAACAGCATGAGTTAACCCTGATCGCGCATATCAGCCACCACGGATTTGGCGCAATTGCGGACGCACGCAATCAGCCCCAAATAGCCGAACAACATCACCTGGAGGTCCTCAAGAACCCGCATCTGAACGGCGGTCGCGATGCGGTCATGGACCTCTTTGCCTTGATCCGAATCTACGCCCACGTCGGCCAGCCGGACAAAGCTCGCTTACTGGTGGAGGAACTTAAAGGCCAAACGCGCACAATACACCGACCGCATTTGCACGATCAGATCGCTGCCCTGGAGGCATTTGTCGAACAGGTTTCTGGCAATGTACCGGCGGCCTGCGCTGGGCAT
>JAAUPU010000086.1 GCA_012032975.1 Caldilineaceae bacterium
CAAACTCTCGCTCCGCATCGTCATGGTGCAACAGCAGGTTCAGGAATCCTCTGCCGCTCGACTCTGCGAACTTGAGCATTTCGATGTCGCCGTTGGAGTTGCCAGCCGCCAAGATCGGATGGCGTCCGATCACATTCCAGATCTGGATCGGTTTGCCAGCGCCGTCATCGATCACATCCAACTCGGCCTGCTGTGCAATGTAGGCCCCATGTTCGTCTTCCACGAAACGATACGCCACCGTGCTGCCAATGACCCGCTCGCGCGGAATGCCATATCGTTCATCGGCAAAGCCGCGCATGAAGTCGCGCCCGCCGCCGGAGACGATGTAGCAGGTAAAGCCATTTGCCTCAAGAAAGCGGAGCAGCTCGACCATTGGCCGATAGATACAGGCACTGTACGGCAAACCCAACGTGGGATGACGCTCTGTTTCCACAAAGGCCTTGGCCGCCGCCTCGACCTGGTCGACCCGCTGGTCCGCTGCAAGCGAGAGAATCCCCCGCAGTAGAACGTGGAGATCGCTGTCATCTCCCTGGTAGTGTTTGGTCACCGCGCCGCCTAGCCAATCGAAGTCCTTCTCCCAGGCGGCCTGCCATGGCTGTTGGCTTCGCAATGCAGGGTCGCGCTCGGCCTGGGCAGAAAGCCTGCGTAGCAGGTAGTCCAGTTGGATGTACATCGGCTTTTCGCACCAGAGCGTCCCATCGTTGTCGAATACGGCGATTCGCTCGGGCGGCGGCACAAAGTCACTCCCGTTCGGTTCGACCACATTCTGGACAAAGTCCAGGATGGCCTGCCTGGTTGGAGTATCGTTCCAACTTGGAAGCATGACAGCGTCTCTGTCCATTTCTGGGCTAGTGTAGTCCGCTATCTGCGGCTTGCTGTGTCTTTTCGAGGATGCGATCCAGGTTGAATGACCCTGGTTTCTGGCGGGGAGGGAACTCTGCGAACGACTGGATCTGCCCAGCGGTAAGCGCCATTGCCGGATAGAGCGCAAAGGCATGGTCGATCATCCATTCCCAGTACGAATTGGAATTTTCGTCAGCGCGCTCGAACGGGTCGCGGCGCAGGTTGAAAAGCTTGGGCATACGCAGGTCGACAAATGGTTCCGCCCAAAGTTGCATGGTCTTGGCCCGTTGCTCCGAATAGACCAACTTCCAATCGCCGACTCGGAGCGCAACGATCTTGCCGTCGTCATTGGTGTAGTAGAACCAGGTGCGGGGTGATTCTTCGCTTTCACCGCTCAGATA
This sequence comes from Caldilineaceae bacterium, assembly GCA_012032975.1. Next base: position 1,245 of record JAAUPU010000086.1, read on the forward strand.
GGGAAGGATGTTGTAGCCGTCGATGTGGACGCGGAACGTCTTCTCCCCAGCCTGATGGCCGGCCAGCAGCTTCTCCTTTACATCCGGCTCGCCGGCCGCAGCCACCAGCGTGGGCAGCCACTCCTGGTGGGTTACGATGCCGTTGAGCGTTTTGCCAGCCTCGAATTTCCCGGTCCAGCGCACGAAACAGGGCACCCGGTACGCGCCCTCCCAGTTGGAATTCTTCTCACTGCGCCAGGGAGTGATAGCGCCGTCAGGCCAGGTATTGTAGTGTGGGCCGTTGTCGGTCGAGTATTGGACAAGCGTATCCTCGGCGATCCCCAACTCATCCAGCAGATCGAGCAGTCGGCCCACGCTCATGTCGTGCAAGACCATCGCGTCGTTATAGAACCCCTGGCCGCTGAGACCGTTGGCCTCATCAGGAATATGGGTGCGGAAGTGCATGCGGGTTGAATTCCACCAGATAAAGAAAGGTTTGCCCTCGGCGTGCGCCTTCTTGATGAACTCGATGGTGCGATCGGTGACGTCGTCGTCGATGGTCTCCATGCGCTTCTTGGTCAATGGACCGGTGTCCTGGATGCGCCCATCGGCAAAGGAATGGATCACCCCGCGCGGGCGCGGCAACATCGACTCTGGCAGGTGATGGGGATAGTCCGGATTTTCTGGCTCCTCCTCGGCGTTGAGATGGTAGAGATTGCCATAGAATTCGTCAAAGCCGTGGTTGGAGGGCAGAAATACATCCTTGTCGCCTAGATGGTTTTTTCCAAACTGGCCAGTCACATAACCGTGTGGCTTGAGCAACTCGGCGATGGTGGGGTCTTCGGCCTGGAGCCCCACGTCCGCGCCGGGAAGGCCCACCTTGGTCAGCCCCGTGCGAAGCGGGTTCTGACCAGTGATGAACGCAGCGCGGCCCGCTGTGCAACTCTGCTGGCCATAGTAGTCGGTGAACTCGATGCCTTCCTTGGCAATGCGGTCGATGTTGGGCGTGCGATAACCCATCGCGCCCCGGTTGTTGTGGCTGATGTTGTACCAGCCAATGTCGTCGCCCCAAAGGATGAGGATGTTGGGTTTACCGTTTGGCATTCAGAGTTCTCCTTCTGTGATGTGACGTGCGTTTGCTTTGAGGGTTCAGAGCTGAACCATCCACTGCCAGGTTGACCGACCTCGTCTGCTGGCTGCCGCCGCGGATGCAGCTCTCTCTGTCGCCTGAATCGGCTTCACCATGTGCTGCCGACGGCTACGCATCCACAGCGCGGACCAGTTGATACGAATCGTCCGCTCTCTTTCAATGAATTGCGATGACCCAGAGCTCCTTACGATGTGGCCAACCACCCAGCCAGACGACGCGACATTATACCCTATGCAAATACTTTTACAGAGAACAAACCCATCTATTCGTCCGCCGTGGACTTTTGTCAACCGGGCGTCATGTGGCTTGCTGCCATCTCCTGTTCCGCCTGGCGCGCAAAGATCACACCGGTCACGATGATGATCAGGTGGATGACGATTATCGTAGCTGCTCAACCTTTGCGAGAAACGTCCGCCGCGAATTTCACGAAATCCAGTAATTCACGATTTTGCTCACGCGAAGCCGAGAAGACGCAAAATTGAACTGGGACGACTTCGCGTTTTTCGCGGCTTCGCGTGAGATCTGTAGAGATCCGTGAAGTACTCAATCAGACCAATTCTCTCGGTTCACGTCGTGAAATTCGTGGCAAGGATTGAGCAGTTACCCTTGTCTTGGGTTGGGATTCACGGTGATGCGACCGGCGCTGTCAAGTAGGCATAGAGCGCGGCAAGATCGTCGTCTGTCATCCTCGATGCGTTCTGCCAGGGCATGCTCTCTGGGAAGGCCACACCGTCGGGCTTGATGCCACTACGCATCGTTTCGAAAAACTGCTCCTGCGTGATCGCGCCGACAAAGGGACGCGGGTTGGGGATCGCGTCGCTGACCGACGTGGCCGGCGATCCGGTCATGTCCGAGCCGTGACAGCCGCGGCATTCGCCAAAAGTCGCCACGTAGTTGCCATATTCGGCGGTGACGCCTTGAGCTGGCGCGACGATGCTCTCCGGCGCCGCGCGGCTGTCGGACCAAACATACCCGCGCCCAACATCGCCATGCCGACGAAGTTGAGCTTGTCGCCGGTAGGGCCACTGGTTTCCGCTGACGGCAACGAACGCAGGTAGGCGATGATGGCTTCGGTGTCGTCATCGCTCAACTGGTTGTAGGGCAGGAAGGCCATCAGTCCGAGGCGATGCCCCTCCTTGTTGACGCCGTGGCGCAGGATGCGAAAGATCTCGCCGTCGCTATAGCCCGCCAATTTGCCGCCTGGCGTCAGGTTCTCTGCGATCATGTCGCCGATAAAGCCGAAACCCTCAGCTTGAGAGATGTTAAAACCGCCGCTGAGCGGATGCGCCTCGCTAGGTTCGCCGTTGGCGTCGACCGCGCCGTGGCAGCCAACACACGAAAGATTGACCAGATAGTCCCCGCGCGCGATCTGCTCTGGCGTCGCCGCTACTGCCAGTGCGGGTGCGTCCGGTACGCCGGGCCGAAAGCTGGCCATGAAGCCCTTCACGCCCCAAAACGAGACAAGGGCAAAGATCAGCGTGAGCAGGCCAGCAGCAATGCCTCCAGCGATCTTGACCCACATCCTTTTGGCGCGCACCGCTCGCCAGGTGAGCCATCCAAAAAGAAGAGCAAGTCCTATCACCAGCAGTAGGGACAAGAGCGGTACAGCCATTCTGGGATCTCCTTTTACCACCGTATGCAAGCGCTCGATGGATGCGCCTGCCGATATTTCGATGGGCTGGCCCGGCAAGTTATGCCATTTGTCCGGTCAAGGACCGTAAATGGCGCTTGCCGGGCAGTTGGTATCAAGCGACCGCGGTCGCTTCCACTTCGACCATCATCTCTGGAAACGCAAGTCGGGCCACGCCAATCAGCGAACCGGTATGGCGGCAGCCAGCCTCGGCCAAGCGCACGATAAAGGTGTCGTAATTTTCAAAGAAGGCGTCTACATCGGTCGTGTAGATGTTCAGGCGAACGATATCGGCAAAGCTGAAATTCGAGTCGTGCAGCAATTTCTCCAGGTTGTCCAACGCCAGCGTGATCTGGCTGCGCATATCGCCCGGATGCACGGGCGCGCCCTGGGCGTCATTGGCTGCTTGGCCGGAGCAGTAGAGTGTGCGCTCTACGCCGCTCACTTCGTTGGCCTGGACATATCCGAACTGTTCTTGCCAATCCCAAGGGTTGATTATTTGCCGTTTCATGTTCCCTCTCCATATTCAAGCTTGGACCAAAATCGATGATTGATCGCTCTTGATCGTCTGACAAGAGCGTTGCCGGCGAAACGACCGACGAAACGGCCGGCGTCACGCTGGCTGAGCCGATGTCGAGACGCTCTTGATGAAAATCCAACCGAGCCAGCAGAGCCATACGACATAGAGCAGACCGATGACCAGGTTGACCGCCTCGACTGTTTCCGTAGCGCCGGCAAACATAAATGGAAGCATGGCCAATGAAAGCGCTCCCATCAGCATCGCCAGAATGCCGACTCCATTGGGCAGCCGCGGGCTGCGCAGTGCCAACCAGCCAAGAAGCAGCGCGCCGACGCCATAACAGGCATTCAGGATCGGGATAAGCGGATTGCTCAGATCGGACGGGTCTAAGAAGAGGCTTGCCACGACGCTGACACCCAGTAGCAGCACAGCACCGACGCTCAGGGCGAATGATTCGCCCCGGTGGATAAGAAAAAGCGCATAGAGCACCGCCAGAAACAGCAGCGAGCCAACCGCATAGGCCGTCGCGGCCAGGGGTGGCGGCGCACCGGTTGGGTCGCCGCCCATCCAAGCAACCACAGACACGACATACAACAGCGCGCTGACAATAGCCGCACCACCGCAGTACCGCATGATCGATTGACTGTTCACGTTGATCTCCTTTTCTGATTGATTCGCGATCCTCACACCCAATTCACGGTTCACAATTTGCACTTCACACTTCAGAATTTTCTTCCTGTTCCTCCATCCAACTCTGTAGATGCACGATCAGCTGCGGCAGCGTGACAAAGCCAACCCGTTCGCCCGTCTGGGTGTTTTCCAGACTCAAACGCCAGCGAACGGGGCCTGGTCGGTCGGTTTGCTGCCGAAGACCCAATACGAAAAATGTGTACGTTGCCGACTCTGTCTTGCTTCGTGAGTGTGACATTTGTCATGACAGCCTTGAGGGTTTGGTGCTATACTTTGCACATCCTGACAGGCCAACGTTTAGAGATCATTTATTGGATTGCGCAATGACAGACCGGTTGGAGATTCACCTGCTCGGTGGAGTACAGATCGCGCTCAATGGCGCGGCCCAGCCCCATTTCATCTCCAGCAAGATCCCTGCACTGATGGCCTATCTGGCCGTCACGGGACGCGTTCACCAGCGGGACGCGCTGGCGGCTCTACTTTGGGGCGAGATGCCCGACAGCGCCGCGGCCAACAACCTGCGTCAAGCGCTGACCAACCTCCGCAAGCATTTTGATCGGTCCCTCCTGATCACCCGCGAGACTGTGGCGTTCAACCAGGACGCGCCCTGGTTTGTCGACGCACATCTCTTCGAGGCGCGTGTCCGCTCCTCCACAGACAAACCGACGGAAGAGCGAGTGGCACTGCTGCGGCAGGCGCTGGCCCTCTATCGCGGCGATTTTATGGAGGGCTTCTTCGTGCGCGATTCCCCAGATTTCGAGGACTGGCTGTTGGTCCAGCGCGTACGCCTGCGCGAAGTGGCGCTTCAGGGCTGGGGCGTGCTGACCGAACTGCTGCTGGACAGCGGCGACTACGACGCCGCTGTCGAGACGGCCGGCTGTCTGCTCTCCATGGACCCCTGGCGCGAAGAAGCACACCGCCAGCGCATGCTGGCCCTGGCCCGCAGCGGCCAGTCGAGTGCGGCACTGGCTCAATTTCAGAGCTGCCGCGCGGTCTTGCGCCAGGAATTCGGCGTCGAACCGTCGGCGGAGACTTCCGCCCTGGATGAGCGCATCCGCGCCGCGCGTCATGGGCCGCGCCACAGTTTGCCAGCCGCGACCAGTGAATTTGTGGGTCGCGAGCAAGAACTCAACGCGATCCAGCGCCGGCTGGCTTCTCCTGCTTGCCGCCTTCTGACCCTCGTCGGTTTGGGCGGCTGCGGCAAGACACGCCTGGCGCTGCAAGCCGGCGGCGCGCTCGCGCAGGCGTTCCTCAACGGTGTCTGGTTCGTCTCCCTGGCCGCGGTCCATCCAGGCGACACGGAGGCTTTCTTGACCACGATGGCGACCAGTCTGGCGCTTGCACCGGGCAGCGATGATCTGCGCGACCGGTTGATCCGCCACCTTCGCCCGTTGGAATCGTTGATCATCCTGGACAATCTGGAACATCTCTTGGACGAAGTCGCCTGGTTGAGCGATCTGTTGGTCGCGGCGCCCGATTTGAAGATCCTGGCCACGTCACGCGAACGGCTCGACCTTCAGGCCGAGGAGATCATGCAGGTCCACGGCCTGCCCGTGCCCCCCGACGACACGTCAGCGCCTGAAACGTTTGCGGCCGTGCGTCTCTTTGCGGCGCGTGCGCAGCGGGTCGAAGAGAGCTTTCGACTGAGCGAGGCGAACGCGCCTGCCATCACACAGATTTGCCGTCTTGTCGGCGCGCTGCCGTTGGGGATCGAGTTGGCAGCCGTTTGGGTCCATCAGCTTTCCTGCGCCGAGATCGCCCAGTCCATTGCCCAAGATATAGACTTCCTGGCCACTCGTCGCCGGGATGTCTCCCCGCGACAGCGCAGCCTGCGCGCCGCTTTCGAGCATTCCTGGCGTTTGCTTGGCGCGGACGAGCAGCAGGCGTTTGCCCATCTGTCGGTGTTCCGGGGCCCGCTTTACGCGCGACGCCGCCCGAAGACGTGGCCGACGTGGGGCTGCTTGCCCTCACTTCCTTGGTGGACAAGTCGCTGCTGGACAGGGACGAGAGCGGTCGTTATGGATTGCACGCGGCGCTTCGCCACTTTGCGGAAGAACAACTGGCCGCGCTTGGCCACGAGAACGCCATGCGCAATCGCCACTGCCACTACTATGCGCACCTGCTGGCCGAGCAGACCGAACGATTCAAGGGGTCGGAGCAGAAGGAGGCGCTCGCACTGGTTGGGGCCGAGATCGACAACGTGCGCAGCGCGTGGTCGGAGGCGATTGCCGTGCGCAGGCTCGACCAGATCCACCTGGCGTTGGAAGGGCTTTATCACTTTTATATGATTCGTAGCTGGTTGGCAGAAGGGATAGAGGTCTTCAGTGATGCGCGTGAAGCGCTAGAGGCAGACGAAGCCGCATCGCGCGCACCCCGCTACCGGCTGGCAATCGGTCGGCTGTTGACCCGCGAAGCCAAATTTCTCCTGACTGTTGCGCGATTTCAAGAGGCCAAAGATCTGCTGCTGCGCGGGCTGGAGCTCTTGTGCGGATTGAACGCAACCGCCGAGATCGCGACGGCGCGCTGTTATCTTGGCGGCGTCTATACCTCGCTGGGTCTCTACACGGATGCCGAGCAATATCTGGTGGCGAGCCTGACCACGCGTCGGGAAGTGGGCGACAGGTGGGGCCAAGCCGTGACGCTGCTGGAATTGGCCGGTCTTTCCTTCTACCGTGGGGACTATGGCGAAGCAAAGCTTCAATGCGAGGAGGGGCTGGCGCTGGCCACCGAATGTGGCGATCTGCAGACCATCGCCCACCTGCTCACTGGACTGAGCATCGTCCACCGACAGCTCAGCGACTATGATCGCGCCCGCATGTACGTCGAGCGGGGGCAGGAGGTCTATGCCGCCCTGGACAGCCCGTATGGACTGATCCAAAGTCTGTTGACGTTGGGTGGACTCGCCATGATCCAAGGGCGATACGATGAGGCCAAACCCGCGTTTCTCCGCAGCCTGGAGGCCAGCCAGGAGATCGGGCTTTCGCTCTGGGGAAGCGGACAGCTACGGTCGGCTGGGCGAGGTTGCGCTGGCAATGGGGGATGAGGCTGACGCCACGGAGCATCTGCGCATCGCATTGCGTCTGGCAGTCGCCAT
>JAAUPU010000087.1 GCA_012032975.1 Caldilineaceae bacterium
ACAAAGTCTGCCTCTATTTCGTCCACCTGTGCCGGCGACAGGGGATTGTTCGGCGCGAAAAATGGATCGATTACCAGCTTCACGCCGTCGCTCTCCACGGTGAACGCAGAATGGCCAAAATAGCGTAGTCTTGTCGTCATGAGCTTCCTCCAGGTCGCTGGATTTCCATCACTCGTACTCGCTGACCTGTTGCAAAAATATCCGTGCAAAAAACATGAGCCAGACTCACCCGGCAGGCAAGTCTGGCTCCCTGAATTCGATCTCGATCTTAGCTGCGTGTCAGTAGAGTAACCGTGCGGTCGTCAACGCATTCGTCGCTAAGACGAGAGCCAGTTCCACGCCCGATCAGCCGCCACTTTCGGCCTTGCGCGCCTGCGCCCTCTCTGCGGCTTTACGTTTCAGTTCTTCGAGGCGCGCCTTTTGGCTTCGGCATCTTCTTCATTCGATGACGCGTCGGCCGTCGTGGCCGCAGTGGCCGCACCATCGCCCTTCCGGGCTGCGGCTTTGGCGGCTGCCTGCTTCTTCAATTCTTCCAACTCTTCAGGCGAACGGGTTGGCTTGGCCGCGTCTTTCGCCTGCTTCTCGGCCTCTGCCTTGGCCTTGGCTTCCGCCTTGGCACGATCATCTTCCTCTTTTTGAAGACGAATTGCTTCTTCCTCGGAAAATTGTGTCGGCCACAGCGCAGCATAATACTCGACTGGCACGGTCAGTTCGGCCTTGTCATAGACAAGATGAGGATAGCGATCGTAAACGGCCAACTCGTAGTCGTGGTTCATCTTGATTGCATCGAAGGGGCAGAACTCCACACAAAAACTGCAACTCATGCAGACCGCCGCATCGATAAAAAATTCGGCAGGTCGCGCCACTGGCTTGCCCTGGGCATCACTGTCACGCACAATCCAGATGCACTGTGGTGGGCAGACTTTGGCGCAGATGCCGCAAGCCGTGCATTTGTCTTCGCCTTTTTGGGTATCCCAGATCAACATGGGGATATAGCGAAAGCGTTCCGGCAGCAGGCGTTTCTCTTCGGGATATTGGATGGTAAGCAACCCATCCTGGGTGATCGGCTGCTCGATGATCCGACGTCCCTGCCCCAGATCCGTGCTGTCTTCATAGCGGCTGGGTGTCTGCTTTCGATTGTCGGCAAACGAATCTTTGAAATGTTTGTAGGTGACGCCCAAACCCTTGAGTAAACCTGATCCAAACATGTTGATCCCTTTTCCTAACGGTCCACTTCGCCCAACACAATGTCGATAGCACCCAAAATGACGACCGCATCGGCGATCTTATAGCCCACCGACATCGGGCCTAGCGCGTTCAGGTTGATATAGCTCGGCGCGCGCACATGATAACGATAGGGGTTCGGTTTGCCATCGCTGGCAAGAAAGAAGCCAAGCTCGCCCTTGGGGGCCTCGACGCGGACGTACACCTCTCCCTCGGGTGGGCGTAGTGTATAGCCGCCTTTGCCCCCCATGATTTCGCCCTCTGGCAAGTCGCGAATCGCCTGCTGCACGATCTTGACGCTCTCCCGCGCTTCAAGCAATCGGATATAGTACCGCGCATAGATATCGCTTTCGGGCAACGTGGGAATGTCAAAGTCGAAACGATCATAGATGCAGTATGGCTCGGCCTTGCGAATGTCGTAGGCCAAGCCTGCGGCTCGAATCATCGGGCCGCTGACACTGAGCGAGATCAAGTCTTCGGCGGAGAGATAACCAACGCCGCGTCCACGCGCCTTGACGATTTCGTTGTCGCTCAGAAGGCGATCCAGTTCATCCAACGTGCGCGGCAACCGTTCGTTGGCCAGGTAGGAGACACGGTCCGCCCAACCGGGTGTCAGGTCGCGCACCACGCCGCCGAACCGCATATAGTTGCACATCAATCGCGCACCGCTGATCTCCTCGAAGAGATCAAGCATCATCTCGCGCTCTTCAATCGCGTAGAGTGCAGGCGTCTGGAGTGCGCCCAGATCGTTGAGGATAAAACCGATCGACCAGAGGTGATTGATGATGCGGGTCATCTCGGCGACGATCACACGGATATATTGGGCCCGTTCGGGCACTTCGATGTCGGCCAGCTTCTCGACTGCAAGGGCATAGGCGAGGTTGTTGCTCATCGAGTTGATATAGTCGAGACGGTCGGTGAAGGGCATGTTCATCAACCAGGTGTTGCGTTCGCCGATCTTCTCGTGGTTGCGATGCAGGTAGCCCATCTCCGGTTCGAGCGCGAGGATCGTCTCGCCTTCGATCCGGGTCAGCATTCGGAAAACGCCGTGGGTGCTGGGGTGATGTGGCCCCAGGTTGACCACGATGCTCTCCGTCTCAAGCTCGCCATTCTCAACATGATGGGGTGCCTGACTCACCGGAACATAGGTGATCGGCTCTTCCCAGCTATCTGGATCCCAGCCAGCAGGGTAAGTTGTGTTTTTGCCCCAGGGCAGCTTGTCCTCGTGCCATTCGTAGCCTTTGGCAGGGTGACGGCTCTTGAAAGGTTTGCCCTCTTCCTCGAAATAGGCTTCCTTCCAATCCTTGCGCATGGGGTACCCGTGAAAGCCCTCCCACATCAAGACGCGACGCAGGTTAGGATGACCTTCAAACTTGATGCCGTAAAGGTCGTAGACTTCACACTCCTGAAGATTGGCCCCCGGATAGACTGCGGTCGCCGATGGTACGCTATCGTCATCGCCAACGCGCACGCGCAGCGACAGATGCCCACCACCCTTCTTGGTGCTATAAAGATTGTAGACCACCTCAAAGCGAGCGTCTACGCCGGTTCGTAGCTTGCCGCCATAGCTCGAATAGTCGACACAGGTCAGATTGGAAAGAAAGTCGTACGATTCCTGGTCGCGAAGGTGAGTCAACAGGTCGAGCAATTTCTCTGGCGTGACAACCAGCGAAGGCTCAGTCGCCTCTGCCCATTTGCCAATAACCGCACCGGGCACAGCGTCATTATACGGATAAACAGTTTCTTCAGCTTGAGCTTCCGCCACCAGGGCTTCTGTGATACTCATGGGCAATCTCTTTCAGCGGTGCGATTGAGGCCAAGGGTCAGCGAATTAGGCAGGCTGGCGAGCCTTGGCGTGATAACGCTGGCGGACCTCTTCCAGCCTTGTCTTCACGTCGGCAGGCAGTGCCTCTGGCATGACTCTGGCAACTTCTACAGTGGAAGCAGCAGAAGCGCCAGCACCCAGCGTATGCTCGCGAATCAATTGGACCTGACGTGGGTCAAAGACATCTGGTCCCAAAATTGGCACCGGCACAAATTCAGACGTACCCTTGCGATACCAGGCAACCTTGGCAATTGATTGGCGTTCCACTTTTTCATGTAGCTTTAGCAGGCCATAGATCAAGGCCTCTGGCGTAGGAGGACAGCCAGGCACATACACATCGACCGGAAGATATTTGTCGATGCCGCTGACCACATTGTAGCCCTCTTTGAAGGGACCGCCGCCTGTTGCGCACGCTCCCATACTGAGCACATAGCGCGGTTCCGCCATCTGGTTGTAAATGCGCACGATGGCCGGAACCATCTTCTTGGTGACGGTTCCAGAAACAATCATCAGATCGCTCTGTCTCGGGCTTGGGCGCATGACCTCCATCCCAAAACGAGCCAAGTCGTAGCGGCTGGCCGCGGTCGCGATCATCTCGATCGCACAGCAAGCAAGGCCGAACAGCAGCGGCCACATGCTCGACTTTCGGCTCCAGTTGTACACCTTGTCCACAGAGGTGACCACAACGTTGGCCTGGAGCTCTTCCGGCACAACGATCGTGTCATGAGCAAGCTGGTGTACCTGCTCCTGCTTCAATTCTTGGAATCGTTCAATAGAAGTGTCTGCCATCAATCAGGCTTTCTCAGTCGCTGTCCCAAATAAAATTGGGTAGGGCAAGGGACGGGCAAGTTGAATTGCTCAAAATTCTACATGATGCCACCGGCACATGCAACTTTTGGTCCAAAGACGGGCGCCTGGCAGAGCTACTCGAAAGACAGCGTCCAGGTCGCCTAGCCTGCCGGTTCCGCTACCGGCATGGGCAGGCCAAATTGTTCCATCACCCAATAGATCCAGTTGACGACGCGCTGGCGCGTCCGTTCCGGCTGATTGTCGTCATCGAGAGGCAGGCCCATGAAAGTGCCTTCGAAAGCACCTCGCGAGAATTCAAATTCGTAACCATCGACGGGCCAAAACCCGACAAGCTCACCGCCGCGCGCCGCGACCTTGTTGCCGATGATGCCGATTGCATCCACAAAGCTGTTGGAGTAGCCGTACTGATCGCCGTTGCCAAAGAGAGCGATCTTGCGACCGCCAAAGTCAACGGCATCCAATTCGCTGAATTTCAGATCCCAGTCATCCTGGAGCTCGCCGATATTCCATGTAGAGCAGCCGAAGATCAGATATTGATAGTTTTCCATCACTTTGAGATTGTCGGCGGACACAATTGCCAGATCGACGGTAGCCACGCCGCTGCGCTCGACCTCTTCTTTGATGATGTTGGCGGCATTCTCTCCCGCACCGGTGGAACTTCCGTAAAAAAGTCCGATTTTCTCAGCCATCTCTCGTGTTCCCAGTTAGAAAATGGTTGGAAGCGCTGACAAATCAGGCCTGCATCCCATGATTGATGTTCAACGGTTGGGCAGTATGAAATATCTCCGACAGACCTTGCGCGCCAGATGGCCCACCGTCTGCAACTCGCAACGGATTATAACTGTTGCCTTCTCAGCTTGTCAAGTACTTTTTTTCACAAGCCGTGCTTTGGCATGGCAAACTGCCGACAATATTTATCATAAATTTCATAACAATTGACAGCGACCGGTCCACATGGTATACTCCGCGGCCTAAATCCGCGCCGGGTGACGGGTAGATTTCCCGCCCCATCCGGTGTGAGATACGATTGGGTTGGCGCTCGACGATAGCGCTGATCGTAAATCCAATGACATGGCTCCCAGACGAGTGGGAAGCGTAGCCTGCGAGGTTCTTTATATCGCAGAGTGGAGGGTGTGTAAGTGGCAATACGTTGGCCCTGGGTTACCAAGCGGTCCGCAGAACCGAAGTCGAAGAGCCTGTGGCTAGACCTGGGCGACCTGGGCGATCTGGTCCAGCCAGATGGGCCTCATGAACAATGGCAGGACCACGGCCTTGGACTGCTGCGCACGATTCTGCACCAAAACGGAATTGTGACGGACCTTGCATCAACCCGGGCTGCGACTTCTTGGGAACAGGTGGCGCAGCAGATCCAAGGATACGAGATGCTGCTCATGAATGTGCGCAGCTACACCTTTCCCGTTGCGTACAAAGCCGCCCAGATTTTCAAAGAGATCAATCCGAATGGCCTGGTGGTGACCGGCGGGATGCACGCTACCGTGGCGCCGGGTGAGATGGACGCTGTCAAGGAGTTCGACAAGATCTGCCAGGGTCCAGGCGAAAATGTGATCGTGGATTTGGTCAACGATCCCGATAGCTTTCCCAGACTTTTCAAGGGGGAAGGCGCGCGCTCTATGGCCGAATGGCCCATGATCGACCGCACACTTTGGCCACAGCCAGTGGGACGCAAGATCCGTCGCCGATTCAAGTGGAAGTGGCCGATGGAACCAGAGTGTGGCTGGGGTCCGGGTCCGGTAGCCACGATTTTGACCAGCCGCGTCTGCCCCTGGCAATGCGTTTTCTGCAACGAGAATTCGTACATCCCCAACATGGGTCGCCGCCCTGTGGAGGCGGTCATTGACGAATTGAACGAGTTGGACAACCGTTACGGCGTCGGCTCGGTGGTGATCCACGATTCGATGTTCTTCCAGAACCCGCGCTGGCTACGCGAATGGATCGACACCTATCCGCGCAAAGCCAACAAAGTGTGGCCCTATTGGGCCGCGGGTCGAGCGGATACCGTGCGCCAGTGGCCCGATCTCTTTGAGGCGCTTGTCAAGGAGACCAACTGGCGGACCATTTCGATCGGCTTTGAATCGGGCAGCGACCGCATTCTCAAATTGCTAAACAAAGAGTGTACAGAAGAGGACAACTATTTTGCCATCGACCTGGTCAACCGGTTGGGAGACGAAATGGTCGCGGAGGGCATGGAGCCGCCGATTTTCTGGTCCAATATCATGCTCGGCATCCCTGGAGAAAGCCACGAGGATGCCTTCAAGACCATGCGCATGCTCAAGCGCATGAAACGCGTCTTTCCGTCCATCGCCTACTATGCACCTTACCCCGGCTCCGCTCTGGGCAACCAACTGATCGCAGAGGGAAAAAGTCTGATGAGCAAGGACAACTACCATCGCTATCCAGACGATGAGAAAGTCAAGGGAGTGGACTACCAGTTCTACCGCGAATTGTTGGCCGGTCGCTATGATGACGAGATCAATCGCGGTTTGTCCGGCAACGGCTATGGGTCCGATCTCTACGAAGGCGCGTTGGTGAAAGCATGAGCAGTTTTAGCAATCCGCACTTTATGTATCTCTTCGACATGAAAAATGGCAAACAGAAACTTGGCTACGGCGAGTCGCCGGAAGATGCCCTGGAGATACTGAGTATTCGGTTAAGCCAGGACGAACTCGACGAAATAATTGACGGGCAGTTTATCAAAATCTCGCAACGAGATTTGCAAAATATGTGGACAACCTCGGCTAGAGTGTTCTGGCAACGAGATAGGCTCGGCGCCACAGAGCTGGAAATTTTGAATGCGATGGCGCACGGTGGCACGTTGAAGGCACATCGGACTCTGGATGGCGATAAAGAGTACCGGCTGCACCCGTTGACAGGCGGAACCATGCAACCCGACGCCTCCAGCGTCGACCGACTCAAGCGGCGCGGCCTGATCGAGAGCAACAAAAAATTTCCTGCCGCCACCTACCTGCTCACCGAAGCAGGCGCCAGAACGGTAGCCGATCTACACCCAAGCCAACGGATGCCTCTTATTGCCCACAACCTCGGTCACAGTCGCCCAAAGTAGTCGTTACAGGTTGCCACGATTACGTTGCCAAAATGCTGTGACTGCAAGCGTGGAATAAGTTACAGATAATTATTCTAAAGGCCTTTAGAATAATTGACGGCGGTAGGAGCAGCATGATATAGTCTTGACCACTGGCAATGTGCCAGTTTGTCTTGAAGATTGTTGGCAGTACAAGGTTGGTTTTGTGCATACGGTTCGCAAGCGAATTCTAGAAATTCTCAAGGAATCTGGAGAGTCCACTGTCGCAGAGTTGGCTGTGGGTCTGGAGATGGCGCCTGTCTCCGTACGCCACCACCTGGACATCCTCCAGGGCGACAACCTGATCTGTGTGGACCGCTTGGCACGTAAGGGCAACGTCGGACGCCCGCAACAGGTCTACTCCCTGACTGAAGAAGCCAACGAATATTTCCCCAACAACTTCGCTGGTCTAGCCATCAAACTAGTGCAGCAAGTCAAGCATGTGCTTCCGCCGGAGCAGGTTGCCTGTGCGTTCCAGTCCATGGCGCATGAAATCGCCAGTGAGCTGGAAACACCAGAGTCGGATGACTCATCCATTGAAACCCGGCTGGAAAGGGTGACCGAGTTCCTCACCGAACGAGGTTATCTGGCGCGGTGGGAAGCCTGCGGCGATGACGGCGAAGAGACCTATCTGCTGCACAAACACAACTGTCCCTATGCGGGTGTCTCGTCTGAACACCCGGAACTGTGCTTGATGGACCAGACGTTGATCAACGACTTGGTGGGTCAGCCATGCCAGCGCACCGATTCCATGGTGGAGAATGGGCGCTGCTGCACATATCGAGTCGGCGCCTCGGCCCTGATGCTCACGGCGCAAGCTTGAGCAGTTGACGTGCGTACAACCTGGTCGCAAGGGAGCAAATTCCCGATGAATGAAGAATTGATGCTTACCTCGTTTGGCGAAGTGGCTCCATTGGGCAAAGTGACGATCGCCCCGCTGCCCGAAGAATTCGCAATTCAGCCGATGCATGACAGTTATGGTCGTCGCGTCAATTATCTACGCATCAGCCTGACAGACGTCTGCAATCTGCGCTGTGTCTACTGCATGCCAGAACAGATGCAGTTTCAACCACGCCATGAGTTGATGAGCGATGAAGAGGTACTCTTTCTGGTGCGCGTCGGCGCCAGTCTCGGGGTCAACAAAATCCGGCTGACCGGTGGCGAACCAACGATCCGGCCTGGCGTTGTGGATTTGGTACGCGAGATCGCAGCCGTTCCCGGCATCGAAGACCTGGCCATGACGACCAATGCACTTCTGCTCGATAAACTTGCAAAGCCGTTGGCCGATGCAGGCATGACGCGTGTCAACGTCAGCATTGACACGTTGGACCCGGAGAAGTT
>JAAUPU010000088.1 GCA_012032975.1 Caldilineaceae bacterium
GATGCCGTGCGCACCACATCCAATGCAAAACTCGACGACCCGCTTGAGGCCGTCCCAGTCGATTTCCCCATCGTCCTGAAACGGTGTTGCGGGAATGGTGAAGACGCCGCGAAAGGGCACTGTGTGACTCATGCTTTGACTCCTTGGTAGCGAAGTGGATTTGCCGGAATGTGAACCGTGTTCGATGAGCGAAGAAAGCTGTCGGGCGGATGAAACATGGAAGTGGCGACCCAACTCGGTCGCCACTTCCATCTGTATGCAGCTAATTCCGTGTGTTCCACGGATTGCGCAGCCTTTGTCCGCACAACTTGTGGAGAGGCCTCTCCCGCGGAAGAACTATTCGAAAATCCACGGGTCATTGGCGCGCGACCAGTCGACCAGATCATCGCTAAACCAAAGCGCGATCTCCGAGACGGCTGTCTCTGGGCCATCGCTGGCATGGATCAAATTGCGGCCGATCTCCAGGCCGAAATCGGCGCGGATGGTGCCGGGCGCAGCATCGGCCGGGTTGGTCACACCGACGGTGTTGCGCACCACGCCGATGGCGTTGGTGCCTTCCAGCACCATGGCAACGACGGGCGCGCTGGTGATGTAGCCGATCAGGCTGTTGTAGAAAGGCCGCTCTTTGTGTACGGCGTAATGCTCCTCTGCCAACGCATCGCTGACCTGCAAGAGTTTCATGGCTGCGAGCTTCAGCCCGCGGCGCTCGAAGCGTGCGATGATTTCACCGACCAGACCGCGCTGCACCGCGTCGGGTTTCAAAATGATGAACGTACGTTCCATGTCCAACTGTCTCCATGTCTAACTTTGTGTGTTGATTGCCAATTCCCCGTTTTGATCGGTGAATGGTGTAATTTTGATACGACTGTTCCGCTGACTGGCCTGGGCAAGGTCGTAGCGCATCTGAAGTTGTAGCCAGCTCTCTGGGCTTCGCCCGAAAGCCATGGACAGGCGAATAGCCATCTCTGGAGAGATACCCGCATGTCCATTCAGAAGCTGCGATAGCGTCTTGCGCGTCACACCCAGCCCGGCAGCTGTTTTTGTCACCGTAAGTCCCAAAGGGGACAAGTAGAGATCGCGAAGTATTTCACCAGGATGCGGTGGGTTTTTCATCGACATCATACAACCTCCTAATGATAATCGACCAAGTCCACATCTTCAACGTTTCCCTCTTCAAAGCGGAAGATAACCCGCCAGTTGCCTGATACGGATACGGCATAAAAACCTGTCATATTGCCCTTCAGCGGATGCAGCTTCAGCCCGGGAGCATCCATGTCCTGAATCGTAATGGCAGTTTCCAATAAAGAGAGTATCTGTCGAAGTCGTTTTGCTTGTGCCTGCAGAACGCCTTTCGTCTGATCTTCGTAGTAGAGCGCTGCAAGCCCTTTGTGACGAAAACTCTGGATCACGGCTTGATTGTAACCTGTTACGTGTCAGGGGATCAATATTACGGTGTAGTCACGGCTTCTAACAGGCGCAATTCTTCTGCGCTAACCATCAGGGTTGCCGGTTGATCCGGATGTTGCGGACCCAGCCAGCGCCGGGCGAATTCTCCATCCGGGTCCAATTCATCAATAGGATTGCGAGCGAGCGCTTTGTCATTTTCGTCGCCCAGCGCAGCCAGCGCGATCCAGGCCATCAACAGATGAGGATGACTCGAAGTCAGATAGCGCGCCAATTCGTAGGCATCGCCATTCTGGGGTTGCTGCCAGAGCGCAATCAGCAGATTGAGCTGGAAATCGATGCGGCGCGGGTCGGCTCGCAGCAGCGTACGATAGTGCTCGGCAGCCTGACGCCAGCGAAGGCCGCGCAGGTGCAATGTAGCCAGACAAGCGAGAGTCAATTGCAGTACGTTGGGATCATTGAGGCTGGTGCGGCTGTATCCGGCGCGGATCTCCGGGTCATAGGGATCGACCTCGAAGGCGCGCTGCCAGATGCCGTGGGCGTGCGCTCGCTCGCCATGCTGCTCGACTGCACGCGCCACGGCGCGCCACGCCAGCGGGTTGCTGGGGTCGGCCTGAAGCAGCCTGCGCCCCCAATCTGCGCCCCTCGTCCCAGCGCTTGAGCAGCCAGGTGGCGCGCAGCAGACGCTGATAGGTGGGCAAGTGGCGCGGCAACTTGCGCAAGATAACGGTCGCCAGGGCCGCGGCCATTTCCGCCTGATTTGCTTCAAGCAGATCTTCGATCGCGATGTTCCAGTCGGTCAACTGTGACTGAATGTTGGTTTTCTTGGCGCCGTCGCCCGTTCCGGGCGCTGAAACTTCAGACATGGCAACCTGTCACGGAATGGAATAGTGGGGCGGCTCGTGGATGCCATGTAAATTCTTGATGCGGTCCAGCAGCACCCTCACGTCGCGTTCGTTCTCCGGCGCGGGGCCAAACGGATCACTGACGCCGCGCGGCGAGCCGCTGAGAATTCTGAGGCTGGTCAAGACGCAATGGGCCAGCACTTCAAGATGGTAGCCTCCCTCCAGCGTGCAGACCAGCCGGCCATGGCAAACCGCGTCCGCCACTTCCATCAGCGCGCGGAGCAGTTGGGCATAGCCCGTGATGCTCAG
The DNA here is from genome assembly GCA_012032975.1 of Caldilineaceae bacterium. Next base: position 2,559 of record JAAUPU010000088.1, read on the forward strand.
GCTCATGCTGGCCAGCGGGTCCATCCAGTGGGCGTCGAATCCGGCCGAAAGTAGAATCACCTCGGGCTTGAAACTGATGGCGATGGGCGCCAAAACCCGGCGGAAGCTCTCCAGATAGCCCGCGTCACCCACCGAAGGCGGAAACGGCACATTGACCGTTGCGCCTTCTCCGGCTTCGAGGCCGATCTCCTGAGCCGCGCCCGAGCCGGGGTAATAGGGGAACTGGTGGGCGCTGAAGAAGAGAATGTTCGGGTCGTCTATGAAGATGTCTTGCGTGCCGTTGCCATGATGCACGTCGAAGTCGACGATCAGCACCCGTTCGACGCCATGCGCGTCCTGTACCCAGCGTGCGGCGATCGCGGCATTGGCCAGCAGGCAGAAGCCCATGCCCTGAAAGCTGAGCGCATGATGACCGGGGGGACGAACCAGCGCAAAGCCGTTGTCAGCGCGACCTTCCATGACAGCATCGGTCACATTGAGCAGACCGCCGGCGGCCAAGAGCGCAGCTTCATAGCTGTCCGCATTGATGTAGGTGTCGGCGTCCAAGTGGCCACCGCCAAGCATGGAGGCAGAATGGAGCCGCTCCAAATATTCGGGGGTGTGGACGCGCAGCACTGCGTCCAGCGGAGCGGGGCTGCTTGGGACGCGGATCAGGTTGTTGAGAATGCCATCGATCTGCAAAAGCGCCCAGCTCTCCTCCAGCCGGCGATAGTTTTCTGGATGGCGATTGCGCGTGTGGCGCAGATTGAACGGATCGTAGACGAAGGCGGTTCTGGGCATTTTGGCTATCGAGGCTGGTCGAATATGGGGTGGAAGATCTGCGTCCCTGCGGCGGAATCTGTCGGCGGGACGAATTCAAAATGGAGGTCAAAGTCGAGTTCGTCGGCGTTGCGCACGCGAATCTTCTCACAAAGCTGGAAGGGCGCATCGGTCTGAATCGGCTGCGTGCCGTGCAGCATCTCACCATCCCAGACCAGCGTGACATAGGTCACTTCCTCGACCTGCACTGCGAACGGCAGATCGATCAGCGCCCACCAGCGCCAGCCGCGGCCTTTTGCCGGGCGGACCGACAGCGCCCCTTGCTTCCACGCCAGACCGCAGCCGCGCCAGACCGTGTCGGCGCTCCATGCGATCCCGGCCAGGGGATCGGCAAATGCCCAGGGTTTGTCGTCGTGGGTTTCGAGAAGCTGGCTCAGTTCGCCGGTGGGAGGATCGAGCGTTGCAGCCTTGTCCCGCGTGCCGAGTGCATCCAGCCGATGTTTGGCTTCGCAGGCTTCGCTCTCCCAGCGCACCGCGTTGACGCTATCTTTGCGCAACATGGCCAAGGCGAGCGCGGCGCGCAGCGCAGCTTCGGTCCGGTCTAGAAAGCCTGGGTCTTCTGGCCGTTGCGCGCTGTGGACGCGAATCAGCGCCTCTGCGCAGGCCGACGCCGCGGCGTAATGTTGCTCCAGTACGCCGACGTCGAATGACGTTGAAGGTGCCGTAGCAGCGCGGTCAGATAGGCAACGTTGTTTTCGGCCACAAAGAGACCGGGCGCCTTGGCACTCTCTTTTGGGTGAAGGGGCAAGCATGACGGCAGGCTGCCCTCGCTCTTCTCGGCCACGCGGCGCAGGTGGGCCAACAGATTGCGGCTCTGGACCGGGTCGAAGAGGTCCAGACTTTCCACCAGCGCGGGGCCATCGGCCACCTTGCGCGAGGAGGGTGCTAGACCGGTGCGCAGCCGTTGCAGTTGGCCGATGGTAAGCGACCGACCCGTTTGCAGCGCCCGGTTGAGGCTCGGCTCAGGCGTCCAGAGCGCCCGGTCTTCATACTTTTTTCCCAGGCGCTCGTACTTTTTCAAAGACGCGCTCTGCATCGCGCAACGCGAGGAAGCCGTTCCAGGCCATCTGCTCGCCCACGTCGCTGATGGTCAGCAGTAGGGGCACTTCGACGATGCCGTTGACCAGCACGTAGTAGACGAGCTTGGCCCGGCCCTCCTCGTCCAGCAAATCCACCTCGCTGGGCCGGCCGTATGGGTTGCCAAAGACGCGCGTGCTGTCGGCGTTTCGCTGCGCGTAGATCCCTTGGATCCGACGCGGATTGCATTGGGCAACCAGCAGGCCATCCACCATACGTTGCGTGAGCGGCTCCCCCCCAGTCGATGTCAATCTCCAGCCGCATCAGGCGATCGCCCTCGGCCTGACATTCCAGATTCCACAACACAGCGCGGTCATAATGGCTGCCAAGGGGCGCGGCCAGACGTTTGCTGACGATCATGCCCTCGCTGCCCAAGATCGTTTCCTGGTAGCCGGGGTAGAAGCGGGTGACCAAACTCAGCATATCGTCGCGCGGGTCGGTGACGACCATGCGGATGCTTGCTGCATAGCGCGCATTTGCCCAGGGCCAGAAGAGGTCGCGCAGGTCAGTCTCGGCATCCGCGGTGAAGTACAGCTCCGCATTGGCCAGACGATAGCTGCTCGACGGGTCGAGATCTTCGCTGTCGATGCTATAGGGTTGATCCAGGATCGGATCGAAGGGCTGCATGGTGTGGGTTCCGCTGATCAGGGAGTGGCTCGGTTGGCTGGACAGGGCGAGAGTGGGCCGTGAACGTCGCGTGATAACTGCTCAGCATTCACGAGAAACGTTTGCCACGAATTACATGAATTGGACGAATTTTACCGGGTACGCTTCGTGAAATTCATGCTTCTCGGCAGTTGGAGCATTCCGGGATTAGGCCAAAGCGGGTGGCTCAGCCGGAAATGTCACGGACCTAATCCCGGAATGCTGGCTCATCAATGCGCCGCGTGCTATTCCATTGGCCCGTGGTCGTTTGGCCGCACCCCAGCCATCAACAGACCGATCTGTTCACGGGTGGCTTCTGCGCGTGGGACGATGCCAATGACCCTCCCTTTATACATGACAGCGATACGATCTGCCAATGCCATGATTTCGTCGAGTTCCGAACTGACGACCAGCACGGCGACGCCAGAAGTTCGCAACGTGACAATTTGATTGTGGATAAACTCGATGGAGCCGACGTCGATGCCGCGCGTGGGCTGGGCCGCGATCAGAAGCTGAATTGGCCGGCTGAACTCGCGCGCAACGACCATCTTCTGCTGATTGCCGCCAGAAAGTGCGCCGGCATGTGTCAGCACACTGGGCGTGCGCACATCGAACTCGTCGACCAGATCCTTGGCGTAGCTCTGGATCGCGGCCTCGTCGATGGTGATCCCACGGCTAAACGGAGGCAGATAGTAACTGTTCAAGACCAGGTTGTGGGCAACCGAATAGCTGCTGACCATGCCATAGGTGTGGCGATCTTCGGGCACGTGGCAGATTCGACCCTGTTCGATAATCTGCCGCGGTGAGGCATTGGTCAACTCTTTCCCACCGATTGAAAACGAGCCGCCCTCTGCACGCCGCAGCCCGGTCAGAACCTCGACCAACTCGGTCTGCCCATTGCCCTGCACACCTGCGATGCCCAGAATCTCGCCGGCGTGAACCTGGAATGTGGCGCCTCTGATCGCCCGCTCTCCGAGGTCATCGCGCGCGGAAAGGTCGCGCACATCCAGCACCGGGGGGCCTGGTTTGGCGCTCTCCTTGGCAACGGTCAAGATCACCTCGCGGCCGACCATCATGGCCGCCTAACGAGCTCTGGGTGGCCGATGGCTGGGTTGGCTTCGCCCGCCACTCTGCCGTTGCGCAGCACGACAATGCGTCGGCCACGCGCAAGACCTCTTTCAGCTTGTGGGTGATGAAGATGATCGACTTGCCCTGGTCCTTGAGCAAGAACATCACTTCGCACAGCCCGTCGATCTCCTGGGGCGTCAGCACCGCGGTTGGCTCGTCCAGGATCAAGATGTCTGCATCGCGGTAGAGCGTTTTGACGATCTCGACCCGCTGGCGGATACCCACGGGAAGGTCGCCGACCAGCGCATAGGGATCGACGGCGAGGTTATAGCGTTCGGAAAGTTCGGTGATGCGCGCTGCGGCTTGCTTCATGTCCAGAAAGCCAGCCTTGGTTGTTTCGCTGCCCAACATCACATTCTCGGCAACCGTCATCACCGGCACAAGCTGGAAGTGTTGATGGACCATGCCAATGCCCAGGGCGATGGCGTCTTTGGGCGAGTTCATCTCGACAGGCTGGCCGTTGACCAGGATCTCGCCTTCGCTGGGTCGGTAGAGGCCGTAGATGATGTTCATCAACGTGCTTTTTCCCGCGCCGTTTTCACCCAGCAACGCCAGCACCTCGCCCCGGTGCAGCGTCAGGCTGACATCCGAATTCGCAACCACGCCCGGAAAGCGTTTGCTGATCCCTTTGACTTCTAGAACCGGCTCACTCATTCACCATCCACCATTCGCAAATCACAGTTAGCAAATCACCATTCACTGCTATTCCGAACTCCCCTCGGTTTCGTACACCTTGCCCTCCGCGGCCGGCGGCTGCACCCGACCGACGAAGCCGGAAACCGCCACAATCGTGACGATGTAGGGCAACATGCTGATAAACTGGCGCGGCACATTGGTGACGCCCGCCAGCAGCAGCTCATTTTGCAGCGCCTGGGTATAGCCAAAGAGCACCGATGCGCCCAGCGCGCCGAAGGGCATCCAGTTGCCAAAGATCATGGCTGCCAGTGCGATAAAGCCGCGGCCCGCGGTCATCCCTTCGCGAAACTGGCCGACCGCTTCCAGCACCAGGAACGCGCCGGCCAGCCCCGCCACCATGCCGCCCAGCATGGTGTTGACATAGCGGTAGCGGTTGACATGGATGCCCACGGTGTCGGCGCGCGCGGATGCTCGCCACAGGCGCGGGTGCGCAGTCCCCAACGAGTGTGAAAGAGCGCGACATGCAGCACCCCAACCAGAAGCAACGTCAAGTAGGTGAGCGGCGGGTTGTTGAAGATCACCTCGCCGAGAACAGGAATATCAGCCAGCAGCGGAATGGGCATGGCCGCAAACTTGCCTTCGGCCACCGCATCGCGGTTGAAGAGATAGGCCGAAAATCCCGCGGCCATCATGATGATCACCGTGCCGGAGATGATCTGGTCCATGCGATAGCGGATCGAAAACGTGCCGTGGAGCAGCCCCAGCAGCCCGCCGATCACCAGCGCGGCCAACACACCAAAGAGCAGGCTGTAGAGCAACGGCCAGCCGTTGGTCGCGACCTTGGCTGTGAACGCGGCAAACGCACCGCCGAGCATCATGCCTTCGATGCCGATGTTGATGATGCCGGTGCGTTCGCACAAAATGCCGCTCATGGCCCCCAGGATCAGCGGGATGGAGGCGCGCAGGGTGAAGTTGAGCGCGCTGACGCCGAAGAGCAGACGCAGCCAGGTGATTTCGTTGAGCGCGGTGGTGTTGACCAGGATCGCCATGACGACGAGAAAGATCGCCAGTCCAATGGCAATCAGCGAAGATCGCTTCAGCAAGCGGCTGCGGCGCATGGCTAGTTGCCGCCCCAACTGCTGCTGAGCGTTGTAGGCTCCAGTTCGTCGGCGGGTTTGCGCAGCCGATAGAGCGAACGGATGATGGTGGGCGCGGCCACAAAGACCAGGATCAGCGCCTGGATGACCAGGATGATGTCCGCGGCCACGCCAGAGGTGAACTGCATCTTGGCCGCGCCAGCATCCATCGAGCCGAGCAGAAATGCCGCCAGAACCACGCCGGCAGGGTGGGTCTGCCCCAGCAGCGCGACGGTGCATCCCGTCAAAGCCAACGCCGCCGCCAAATTCCGGCGCAAATTTGTGGTCAGCCCCAGCGTCT
>JAAUPU010000089.1 GCA_012032975.1 Caldilineaceae bacterium
ATTCGCCCGTCCCCTACAGGTTGGGGGGATTGAAAATCTTGGAACGGCCTAGATCGTGGGAGCGCCTTAGCGATAGCGAAGCCGGTACGCCTTGAGCTTGGTGCGGTCGGACGGGGTGTGAGGGGAAGATGCCGCGTCTGCTTCTGGATCGTCAAGATCGACCTCGGCCACCATGCGACCCAGCTTTTGCAGTTCGCGGCGTGCGGCATGGCGCAGGTGATCCATGCTGACCGGCGAGTTGTCGTCGGCAGCCAAATAGGCCGCTGCGACGATGATATTGCGGATATGGCCGCCGGAGATCTTGAGCCTCTGGGCAAAATGGCTGAAGTCCAAATCCGGTGAAACAGGCAGGTCAGCGGGTATCAGCGTGTGCCAGATGCGCAACCGATCCTCTGCATCTGGAAATGGAAAGTCTACAACGAATTGCAGACGTCGGATGAAAGCATCATCCAGATTCGAGCGCAGATTTGTGGCCAGAATCGTGATGCCGTCATAACTTTCCATTCGCTGGAGCAGGTAACTGACGCCGATATTGGCATAGCGGTCGTGGGAATCCTTGACCGCGGTGCGCTTGCCAAAGATCGCGTCGGCCTCATCAAAAAAGAGCAATGCGTTGCTCTGTTGCGCCTCTTTGAAAATCGTGTCCAGATTCTTCTCGGTCTCGCCGATATACTTGCTGACCATCGACGAGAGATCGATCTTGTAGAGGTCAATGCCCAGATCCATTGCGATCACCTCGGCGGCCATGGTCTTGCCCGTTCCAGGGTCGCCGGCAAACAACATGGTGATGGCCGGACTTGACACCAGCTTCCGACCCAGCCCCCACTCCTGCAGCACCTTTGTACGTCCACGGATCGCGGCCACCGTCTCCAACAGGATCTCCAACTGGTTGTCCGGCAGCACCAGATCGCCCCACTCGTAGCGGGGCGTGATCTTTTGGGCCAACTTCCCTAGCTGGGTGCTGGATCGGCTGCGTGCTGCGGCGAAGATATCCTCCGCGTTGAGGGGAGTTCCGCGTTGGACAACGCTGTCGGTTGCGGCTGCCACCGCATCGCGAATTTGATCACTGGTTAGGTGGAACTGGGCCACCAAGCTCGCGATCACCTGTTCGTCAAGCTGCATGGATTCGCCCAGGAAATGACGCCACAGGTTCCCACTTTGGCGATCGCTGGGCAGCGGGACATTCAGCCACAAGATCGGCCTCCGATGTCCAACGCCCTGCAATTGCCAGCGCGTGCCACTCGACACGATGATCGTGTCGGGATGGGTGACAATTGCATCCAACAGATCCGCTGGCAGCACCCCATCTACCAGACAGCCATCGATACCGGCCAGATGTACGATCGCGCCGGTCAACAGGCCATCGCGCAAGATCAACCGAATGGCCGGGGATGTGGCTTCTCCGGCTGCAGCATATGCCGCGACATCAAATGTGAGCAGAGGACGCTGGGCTTCAACTGCAATCCTGCGCGCCAACGCACTCTGGGGAGAGCCATCTGGACCAAAGATACCAAAGAGCGACTGCCCGTGTCGCGCTTTGGCCAGCGCCTGCCACGCCTCCGCACCGATGACGGATTCGTTCTCGTCCAAGTCGTCAGCGCGGAGGTTGGCATAGGGGCGCAACAAGTCGGTTGGCTCATAGCTACCCAGCAACCAACGGGAAATCGCCGGATCGATGCCAAAGGTGCGCAGGGTTTGTGGGCCGTTCAATGTCTCTGGATCGCCAACCCACCGCAAGAGATGATGCCGAAATAGCGGTGCGTCATCGTCAAAATGGGCCAACTGGCCCAGCCGTTTGAGTCCGGCGCCGCACAGAACATTCAGCGCAAGATCGACCGTGGGGCAGCGGAGGAGCACCTGATCTGAGAGGTAGGCATACAGGGCGGCCAAACGCGGTTCGAGTACAGGCGCCAATGCAATCAAGAGCAGGTCGACATCGAACTGACTGAGGCTCAGTAGATGACGCAGACGGAGCAGCCGCGGCGTTTCGCCGTTTGCCTGCATCGTCCGTGCGACGGACTCACTCTGTTCCGCCGCCATCGAACAGAGGGCCATCCAGTCATCCGCGCTTTGGCCGTGGGGGTCTGGCGACCAGATCGCACCGAGGGGCATCTCCAACAACGCGTGAACAGGCGCATCGAATAGCGCATTGGGCGCTCGGTTCTGAGCGCCCTCGCTGGCGGCTTGCGCCCGCAGATGTGCGTACCGACGGAGATGCGCATCCATGCGCGTCAATTCGGCCTGGAGGTGGATCAGGTTGTCATCAACACCTGCGCCGAGATCTCCGAAGCGTGGGCTATCCTGGCTGTCACTCATTGGCGGATGGCGTGGGGTCGCCAATATCGAGACCCTCAATCTCTCTGATCGCATCCAAAGGCGTCATCTGGCTCGAAATCACTGCGGTCAAGGCGGGCAAATAGCGAGCCATCACCGCCAAATTGGCAATCACAATCGGCCGGATCAAGCCAGAACTCATCTCCACATCTTCCACGGTCAAGCCGGTACGGCAGCGGACCTCTCCATCCTCGAAGTCCATTTCAAACGCACCGAGCATCACGCCATAGTTGGCGCGTGTGATGAATTCGGCGACCGCGGGACGCCGCGGCTCGGGTACGGAGAGTGGGCAGAGAGAATAGAAGACCAGCTGTCCATACGCCTCGCGAAAGCGCGCATAGCAGATCCACGAAGCGGTGTCCGCAAAGTAGATCATTTGCAGAAGACCGGGATCATCGGTCTGTGTGTAGCTCCATTGGGATTCTTCGAGGAAACGAAGAAAGGCGTCTCGAATTGGCAGATGATCGATGGTTCAACTCCCTCCTGAAGCAGGAAACAACGGCCAGCGGTTCGCAGCGCCAGCTACCTTTGGAACGTGCGTTACAATGTGCGGGTGCCAAGGGGGGATAAAGGAAAATCCGGCGATTGGCCGGTGGATGCCTCTGGATGGAGCAGCGCAATTCCACAACCCACGGCTGCTGCCAGACGGATGAATACGAACCTTATTCGTGGGGCAGGAATTTGTCAAACGCACGCAACTTATCGACCGCCTTATACTCGTCCGGCTTGATGCCGCGCAGGATGATCGCTGCATGGAGCGGATCGCCCTCGATCAGCTTGAGTGCATCGGCCGGGCTGGAGAAGAATTCCATCGCCATGGAGAAGACCTCGGCGTTGCCGCTCTTGTAGGCAGTGGAGGTGTACTTGCCCGTCACATATTTGCCGGCGTAGCGACCCTCCCCAAAGGTGGTGAAAATCGGGGTCGCCCCTTTTCTGGCTGTGCCACCGCCAGATGCCAGGTGACGTGCGCTCAACAGCAGGTGCATGTCGTGGAAAACCTCCGTCGGCAAGAACTTCTCCACAATGTGGCCCACCTCGTGGGCAATCACATTGGTGGCTTCGTCATAGGCAACATGGAGCTGCTTCCCGCCGCTTGCGTAGGCGCGGAATCCCCAAGGGGACTCCGCGCCTTGAGACGCGGTTGCGTGTACGTGAATCTCGGGCTTGTTGATGCGCGTCAAGATTTCCGGTGCAATGATGGCTTTCATCATCCGGTCTACCGTGCCCACACGGGCCCGGAATGTCCGGCTCTTGAGCCGCTTCTGGGCGCGCTTTCGATCAAAGATGCTGTTGAAAACTTTGCGAGATTTCCAAAGATCGTTGACCTCCTTGATGTTGGCATCGAGGCTGCCGCCATCTTTCCAGTCGGCTCGTTTCGCAGTACTGGGCGTCACATCATTTTTGGACTGCCCCTCTTCCAAGAGGAACTTGACCGTCGGCAGATCTTTGAGAGCGGCCGCGAACGGACCCATCTCTTGTGGCGTCAAATAGGCCTGGTTCAGCTTGACGTTCTGGCGTTCCTCCATGAATTTCTTGCCCGCCTCCTGAAGATTCAAATCTGGTCCCAGGAATCTTCGCTCCGGCGCCAATTCTGGCGATTTAGCCACGCTCCGCTTGGACTCCGCACTCACCACATCCGTAAAATGCTTCATAATACCCAGTTTCGCCATTAGCCGGGCTTTGTCGTGGACCTTGGTATGATCCTGATAAGCTCGTCTGGCCGTGCCGAAGTCTGTCTCCTCAACCAAGTATTCTGCAAAGTCCAATCGGAATTCCAGCTTATCGTCGTTGGTGGGAACGGCATTGCCCAACGGACTCTCCTGAGCCATGCGCAGAACCTTGTCAACCAGGGACTCATTTTGAAGTAGCTGCAGGGCTACATCGCGCTCGCGGCTCATGGCCATCTCGCCCAAACTTTCCCCCCGAACCAAGCCGGCCTCCCAAATGGTCGGCGACGTTCGTCGATGTCTCCGGCAATTGGCCGCCCCAGCGCACGTTGTAGGACTTGTCCTTGCGCCGCCAATGGGTGTCGGCCAGGTCAGAGCCAAGCTTGGCGCCGGCATAGATGCCGCCTCCGAAGCCCATCGCGGCGCCATAGCCCGCACCCGCAATGCCGCCACCGATGCCCGCAATACCCGCACCGAGGCCAGCCAATAGATTTCTGGGGCTGTACCATTTCTTGTCCTTGTTGGCCATCTTGGCGTAGCTGGATGAGAACGCGCGCTTTGCGCCGAGGCCAGCGCCAGCAAAGAGACCAGCCACCGCGCCAACGCCCCCCATCGCAAGACCGGCTGTCAACGCACCACCTGTACCACCGAGGCCCTTGGCTACACTCCGCCCCTCTTTTTCACCCTTCCAAGTGCGCGGGTCGTACCACTTGCGTTGCAGTCGTTTTGGCTTGGCGCTGGCGCCGCCCTGCTGGATTGTGTGGGTCAATTCGTGGGCGAGGAGCCGTTTACCGGCCGTCGCGCCGGGGTCGAACTTTCCTGCGCCCATGAAGATATGGCTGCCATGGGTGAATGCCTGGGCGCTGATGTCCCGGTTCATCTGAACAGAGCGGCTGTCCGTGTGGATCTTGACGCGACTGAAATCGGCGCCAAAGCGCGGCTCCATGAAGCTGCGCGTCTGCTTGGGCAAAGGGCGTCCCCCGCCCATGCTTGCCGCCAATCGCCGATCAAAATCGCCGCCGGGCTGGAAGCTCCCATCCATCGACCGCTGTAGCAGCGGCTTGCGCTGCACCTCGTCCTCGACCTCTTCGTCTACCTCCATCTCCTTCTCTTCGCGACTCTTGACGGGTTCGACGCGGTGACGTTGGACCAAGCCACGCTTGGTCTGGGCTAGCTCGTCGTCGGAAAGGCGGTGATCGGCGTGTCGCTGAACCAGGCGTGTGACAGAGAGAGCCAGCGGCTTGGCGCGCACGGCCGCGTCTTCCAACTCATCCCGTTGCATCGGCGTTTGGCTCGGCGAGAAAGAAGCCAGCTTCATACCGACCACCTGATTCGCAATCCGGTCGGCCTCCTGCTCATACTTGTCATTGGCCGGCCCTACCGTCAGCTTGGGCTGGATCTGGGGCAGCGGGGCGGAATTGTGGCAACGGCACAGCCACCTGCCGGGCGCGCCGCACCTCTGGCCGGTTGAGCATCCGCTGGACCGCGTCTGGTCCTGCCGTCGCAGAGAGCCGCTGCACCTCCCCATAGGTCAACGAGAGCGGGTCGATCTCAGCGCGTTGGCGCAGGTCGTTTGCGCCACGGAGCTGAACAGTCTGCTGAACAGCCTGCTGTCCAGTCGGGCGCGGCATCGATGCGCTCTTTGGGTTGGCAACAACCGGCTGGGATTTTGGCGATGCTTTTTGTGGGGCCATTCTGTCACCGAGCTTTGCATATCGTGAAGCGTACGGCTATGATCCAGATTGAGCCTGATTATATCCAAACATCGCGCAGAGTCAAAAGGTCAGAAAATTGGCCCCTGGATCATCCACCTTTTCGTCTTTCGCATGGTATAATCTTAGGAGCGCGGCTAGCTATGGCCTGCACGAACGGCAAAACATTTGGGGTAAGATTGCCCAGATCCATCCCAACAGAAAGGCACTCCATGCACCGCTTACCAGTGAGCGAGATCATGAGGACCACGGTTGTCACCATTGGGCCGGACGAGTTGGTCGCGGATGCGGCCCAACTCATGGAAGAGTTTGACATCCGTCGGCTGCCGGTAGTGGACGAAGACGACTGTCTGATCGGCATTGTGACCGATACGGATGTGCTGGAGGCCGAAACCGCAGGCAGCGTCTTGAGCAGCTATGAGCCGTCGGTCGAGAATGAGTGGCTGGCCGTTTCGGATATCATGACACCAGATGTGATCAGCATCCCCCCGGACGCAACCGTGGGCACGCTGGCCACCATCTTGATGGAGCACAAAATCGGCGGCGTGCCCGTGGTCGATGCCGCGTCCGCACCGACCAAGTGCAAACGATTGATCGGCATCGTCACCGAAATGGACATCTTCCGCTTGATTGCGGATGCGTGGAAGAAAGAGACCGAAGGCATCTAACCGTCGGTCTCGTAAACTACGATGCGTAGAAAAGCCGGGTTTCGTCGAGAAACCCGGCTTGTTTTCATCTAAAGGTCGATGAACAACGTCGGCGCCACTGGCACACTCCCGCGCGTGGCGCCGTAGAGCGCAAATCCCCCATCCGCTGGCACGACAAAGCGCACTGTCACCCCGCCGGCTGTCACCGACTCGGCGACCTGCGCCAAGTTGTCACCTGTGATCTCCACCTCGGCCAGATAGCCATAGGAACCCGGATCGACCTCGTGGTGGTGGCTCAGCACGCCGCGTGCATCGGCGGGATCGTCTGGCAGGTGAACCGTAGCAACCGCCACGCCGTTCACCACGATCTGCACATCGCTGGGCGACTTGGATTCCTCAGTCTGGGGATAGTTGAATCCGTAGGTGCGTTCTGGCCAATCCACCTTGGCCATGCCGGCCCGTGCGCTGGCCTCGAAGCGTAGCCGCAACCGTTGCGCTGACGACAACTCAACGCCCGCTGGCAGCGCGACTTCATACTCGACCCAGCCGCTGGACGTAGCGCTGAACTTGTCACCAGCCGGGTCAACGCGGGGTTGCGGCCACGATGTGGCCGTCGCCACACCCGGCGCAAAACGCACCGCCCACCCTTGTGCGATCTGTTCGACAGCCGGCAGATCGCCGTCGCTTATCTCCACATTGACATAGTTGCGACAGAGCACACGGCCACTGCCATCCTGCAGGTGCAAGGCCATCGTCGCCAGACCCGGCTCGTTGGGCAAGCCCACGGTCAGATCACCGACATCGGTCACGGCAAATCGCCGCGGTGCGATGTCCAACGCTCCCTTTTCCACTGACCGTGAGATGCCGAAACGGTCGACAAAAGCCAGCTCCCAGCGTACGCGCAAAGCCTCTGTTGCCGGTCCCCAATGGCTGACGAAAAGAGGCGCGGAGAACGTTGCGCCGGGCAACAAGGTTTGGCAAGGCGGCGCATCCAGCCCCACGTAATCGGCCGCGTTCAGATCGGCCACGGTCATGCCTGGCACAAAATGGTCGTAGCCAAACTCCTTGGCGCTGCGGTCATAGTTGACGAAGCCGTTGTGCTCCCATTCGATGTCGTCCAATTCGGTGTAGACATAGCCGCAGATCTTGTCGTGGCGGCGCAGTTCGTTGGTCTGATATTTGAAGCACCAGGCGATGTCCTGGTCTCCGCTGCGTGCGGCAATGCCGCCATACTCGCTGTTGATCAGCGGTGCGGCCTGTTGCACATAGTCGCCGCCCACATAGTTAAAATCGGAGCCGGGGTAGGTCTTGATCGACACATGCTGGATGTGGCGACGCACCTGGCGATAGTCGTTGATGTAGTAGTGCCAGGAGTTGATGTCGCTCTCCACGTGGTTGTAGTGGCAGGGCGAATTGTCCTCGATCAGCCGGGTGTGGTCGAGTGCGCGCGCCCGGTGCAACATCTGCTGCACCAGCGCTGGCTGTGGGGCAGGTGGTGCTCGGTCAGCCCCCAGGTTTCGTTGAAGAGTACCCAGGCGATGATCGAGGGCGAATTGTAGTCGCGGGCGATCGCGGCTGGCAGCGTCGATTCGAAGATGCGGCGCATGGTGGGGGTGTCCAGGTCAGGGCTGGGCAGGTCATAGATGATCAGCAGCCCCAATTTGTCGGCCCAATAATAGTAGCGCGGGTCGTTGATCTTGATGTGACAGCGCAGCAAATTCAGCCCCAGATCCTTGGCCAGTTGCACATCGCCGCGGATCACCTCGTCGGATGGATAGGCGTGCAACGTGTCTGGGTGAAAGGCCTGGTCCAGCGCACCGCGCAGATAGACCGGCTCGTCGTTGAGCAGGATGTACTCGTAGGTCTTG
>JAAUPU010000090.1 GCA_012032975.1 Caldilineaceae bacterium
CCCGAACATCTGCTGCTCCAGGTCGTTGACGACCCTGGCCAGGTTCTCCGGCGCCACCGAATCGTATTTGCCGCCGCTATCGGCGACGCGCTTCGCGCCGCGCGCATCGCCTCGCGGGCGCCCTCCATGATGTCGGCGATGCGCTTCTGGATGGTCTTCGGCTCGATGCCGTGCTCCTCGTTGAACGCGACCTGCTTCGCGCGGCGGCGGTCGGTCTCGGCCATCGCGCGCTCCATCGAACCGGTGATCCGGTCGGCGTAGAGAATGGCCTTGCCACGGATGTTGCGGGCCGCGCGGCCGATGGTCTGGATCAGCGAGGAATCCGAACGCAGGTAGCCCTCGCGGTCGGCATCCAGGATCGCGACCAGCGACACCTCGGGCATGTCCAGCCCCTCGCGCAACAGGTTGATGCCGACGACCACGTCATAGACGCCCATGCGCAGATCGCGCAGGATTTCGACCCGTTCCAGGGTGTGGATGTCGCTGTGCAGATAGTTGACCTTGATGTTGATCTCGGCCAGATACTCGCTGAGATCCTCCGACATCCGCTTGGTCAGCGTGGTGATCATCACCCGTTGCCCCTTGGCCACGCGGATGCGAATCTCGCGGATCAGGTCGTCGATCTGCCCCTCAGTCGGCGGACTTCGACAACCGGATCGAGCAGGCCGGTGGGTCGGATCACCTGCTGGACGATCTGGTCGGCAAGCTCTCGCTCATAGGGGCCTGGCGTGGCGCTCACATAGATGGCCTGCTTGACATGCTCTTCAAACTCGTCAAAGCGCAGCGGTCGGTTGTCCAACGCGCTGGGCAGGCGGAATCCATAGCTGACCAACACCTCCTTGCGCGCGCGGTCGCCGTTGTACATGCCCCGCACCTGGGGAATCGTCATGTGGCTCTCGTCTACAAAGAGCAGCCAATCCGCCGGGAAATAATCAAGCAGGGTCCAGGGCGTGCTGCCCGGCGGACGCTGAGACAGGGGACGGCTGTAGTTTTCCACGCCGTTGCAGAAACCAACCTCGCGCAACATTTCCATGTCATAGTTGGTGCGCTGGCGAATACGCTGCGCCTCCAACAATTTGTTCTCCGATTCCAGCAGTTGGACCTGTTCATCCAATTCGGCTTCGATGTCCTGGATCGCGGCTTCCAGCCGATCCTGGGGCGTGACAAAATGTTTGGCCGGGAAGATGTCCACCTGCTGATGCTCGGCCAGCACCTCGCCGGTCAGCGTGTCGATCTGACTGATGCGCTCGACCTCGTCGCCCCAGAAGCTGACCCGATAGGCGAATTCGCGCTCGGCCGGCTGCACCTCCAACACATCGCCGCGCACGCGAAACTTGCCGCGCTGCAAGGTCAGATCGTTGCGCTCGTAGTAGATCTCGACCAGGTGACGCAGGATCTGGTTGCGCCGCACCATGTCGCCGATGCGCAGATGCAACACTACCTGGCCATAATCTTCGGGGCTGCCCAGGCCGTAGATGCACGAGACCGACGCCACGATGACCACATCGCGGCGGCTAAAAAGCGAGCTGGTCGCTGCCAGACGAAGCCGGTCGATCTCTTCGTTGACCATCGACTCTTTTTCGATAAAGGTGTCGGTGCGCGGGATGTACGCTTCGGGTTGGTAATAATCGTAGTAGCTGACGAAATATTCGACCGCGTTGTTGGGCAGAAATTCGCGCATCTCGCTGTAGAGTTGCGCGGCCAACGTCTTGTTGTGGGCAATGATCAGCGCGGGCCGCTGGACCTGCTCGATGACCTTGGCCATGGTATAGGTCTTGCCAGAGCCGGTGACGCCGAGCAGCACCTGATGATGCATCTGATCTCTGAGGCCAGCCGTCAATTGTTCGATAGCCACAGGCTGGTCGCCGGTGGGTGAAAAGTCGCTGACAACCTGGAATTCTGCCACGTCACACTCCCTGAAAATAGAGCAGGATCGAATGATCTGCGCCCCAAAATCGAACATAAGTTCTTGTCTGTATTATACTGGCTGCCCCTGGATTTGTCTAATAGAAAAAGAGCGCCTGACAAAACTTTCGTCCTGTCAGGCGCTCTACGTATTCACTTCCAGCCGTCATGTGACGGCCGTCGATCAAGCGGGATCAGTCGCGGCGGGGGCCACGCGAGCGGTCATCTCGGCGACCGCCACCTCGCCCGTTGCCACCGCCACGAGACCACCGCCGCCGCCTTTGTCCTTGCTCTGGGCTTCTTCCACGCTCCAGCCTTCCAGCACAGCCTGGCGGCTCAAGCGCACCTTGCCGTTGTCCACATCGACCACCATCGCGGTCAGGTCATCGCCCAGGTTGGCAATGTCCTCGACCTTGTCCACGCGGAAGTCTGCCAACTGGCTGATGTGCACCATGCCATCCACGCCCGGCATGATGTTGACGAAGGCGCCGTAGGGTTCGACACGCACTACGCGTCCGGTGTAGATCTTGCCGACGACCACATCTTCGGTCAACTGCTCGATCTGCTCACGGGCTTGCTCGGCGCTGATGCCTTCGCCGGAGATGTAGACCGTGCCATCCTCTTCAATATCGACCTTGACATTTGTACTCTTCTTGCAGCGCACGCACCGTCTTGCCGGCGGGACCGATCAGCTTGCCGATCTTCTCCGGGTCGATCTGGATGGTGAGGATGCGCGGGGCAAACTCGCTCATCTCGCTGCGCGCTTCGGGCAGAACTTCCAGCATCTTGCCCAAAATGTGCATCCGACCCTCGCGCGCCTGGGCCAATGCCTGGCGCAGGATGTCGAAGTCAAGCCCCTTGATCTTCAAGTCCATCTGCAGCGCGGTGATGCCATGCTCGCTGCCGGCGACCTTGAAGTCCATGTCGCCCAACGCGTCTTCAAGGCCCTGAATATCGGTCAGGACCTGGTAGGCGCCGCTCTCTGGATCCTGCACCAGACCCATTGCGATGCCCGCCACCGGCGCGGTGATCGGCACGCCGGCATCCATCAGCGCCAGGGTGCTGCCGCAGACAGAGGCCATGCTCGTCGAGCCGTTGCTGCTGACCGCCTCGCTGACCAGGCGCAGGGTGTAGGGGAAGTCGTCGGGAATCACGGGAACGAGCGCACGTTCCGCCAGCGCGCCGTGGCCGATCTCGCGGCGCTTGGGTCCGCGCATGGGGTAGGCTTCGCCCGTGCTGTAGGGCGGGAAGTTGTAATGATGGATGTACCGTTTTGTCTCGATGGGCTGAAGTGTGTCCAGTCGCTGCGCATCGCCCGGCGTGCCGAGGGTGGCAATCGTCAGGACGTGGGTTTCGCCACGCATGAATAGGCCGGAGCCATGCACACGGGGCAATTTGCCCACCTGGGCGCTGATGGGACGCACGGTCTTGGTGTCGCGGCCATCGGGTCGGATCCCCAGCTCAAGAATGCGCGCCCGCGTGGCTTTCTTGACGACGCTGTCAAAGGCGTCTTTTACGTCGCCCGATGCGATCTCATCGCTGGCGATGCGGTCGGTCAACGATTCCAAAATCTCGCTTTGGAGCTCCTTGAGCGCATCTTTCAAGCCGTGCTTGTCGAGTCCAGCAGCCAACAGTTCCGTCACCTTGGCGAAGGCCATTTCGGAAACCAGCGACTGTACGTCGGCCGCGGGCAGGAAAACCGGGAAGTCGGTCACCTTCTCCTTGCCGACCTGCGCCTGCATCTCCTTGATCAGTTCGAGCGCCGGTTGCATCGACTCGTGGGCCAGCTTGAGGGCTTCCAGCATCATGTCTTCGGGCAACTCGTTGGCGCCCGCTTCCACCATCAGGATGTTGTCGTCCGTGCCGGACGCAACAAGATTGAGGCTGCTGTGCTCCATCTGCCATGCGGTCGGGTTGACCAGGTATTCGCCATCGACATAGCCGATGGTGCTGGCCGAGACGGGACCATTCCAGGGGATGTCGCTGATCGCCAGCGCCGCGGATGCCGCGATGATGGCCAGCGGGTCCATCAGGTTCTCGTCATCCACGCTCAGCGGGGTGATGATGACCTGTACTTCGTTGCGCATACCCTTGGGAAAGAGCGGGCGCAGAGGGCGGTCGACCAGGCGGGCAAGCAGGATGGCCTGTTCGCTGGGGCGACCTTCGCGGCGGAAGAAGCTGCCGGGAATCCGGCCCGCCGCGTACATTTTTTCTTCAAACTCCACGGTCATGGGAAAGAAGTTGATGCCCGGTCGAACATCGTGGCTCATGGTTGCCGTGGCAAAGAGCACAGTGTCGCCGTAGCGCACCGTCACCGCGCCGCCAGCCTGTGCGGCCAGCACGCCAGTTTCGATGCTCAGGGTGCGCCCACCGACTTCGGTGGTAAATAGTTGCGCGCCGTCAAAAATCTGCATGTGTACGATTCTCCTTTTTGAAATACACATACCGGATGCGCACTCTATCCACAGCATTTGAATGCAGCGCCGTGGCTGTCGTTGTCGAGGTGCGGAACTGGAGATCGAGGCGAAACCTGCAACGGGTCAAGGTTATGCCACGCTGGTTTCTTGCTTCGTCGCGCTCTCCAATGCCGGACCCCGACCGGGAAGCCTCTCGTAGCGGCTGCAACTCGTTCTGCGAGATCGAGTGCGTTTCCGGTTCACACAAGAAAAACTATCGGCACCACACGTTGGGTGTGGTGGGTCGGCAAAAAAAGGGGGCGAGAGTCATCTGTTGACTCATTCGCCCCTCTGACTACCTTCAAAACTATTTTCGTAAGCCCAAACGCTGGATCAATTGCTGGTATCGCTGGCTGTCTTTTCGCTTCAAATAGGCAAGATGTCGCCTGCGTTGACCTACTAACTTGAGCAATCCTCTTCGAGAACCTTCGTCGTGCTTGTGGGTGTTCAAGTGGTCGATCAGGCCGTTGATTCGGGTGGTAAGAAGCGCTACCTGTACTTCCGGTGAACCAGTATCTTGCTCGTTGATGCGATACTCTTCGATCAGTTGGGCCTTGTAGACCCTGGACATACTCATATGGTACTCCTGACTCTCACGCCCCAGAAATTCTGAGCACTCTGCAACAGTGCAACCCACTGTCAGGCCTATTGCCAAGTCACCGCTGTACCGGGCGAATGACCTAGCACAATAGTTCGACATAGTATAGCATTGTTGTCCAGGAGTATCAAATTTGGCTTCGATTTGCCTTGCCCTAACCGATCTGCTAACCTGACTCGTATGGATATCCTGCGTGGTGTGGTCGAGCGAATTACCTATCATAACGAGGAAAACGGCTACACCGTGGCCAAGCTTATCCCAGAGCAACGTCCGCGGCATTGGCAGAGCGCAGACGATGAGATCGCGGTCATCGGCAACATGGCCAGCGTAAACGTCGGCGAGAGCGTGGAATTGACCGGACGCTGGACCGTCCATGCCCAGTATGGCAAGCAATTTTTGGTCGAGCAGATGCGCACGGTCTTGCCAGCGACGATTGCCGGCGTGGAGAAATATTTGGGCAGCGGGCTGATCAAGGGCGTCGGACCTGTGACTGCCAGACGTATCGTCAAGCAATTTGGCTTGGAGACGTTGGACGTCATCGAGCATGATGTGGTCCGGCTCAATGAGGTGCCAGGGGTAGGCCGCAAACGAACGCAGATGATCGCCGTGGCATGGGCCGAACAGCGCGCCATCAAGGAAGTGATGATCTTCCTGCAAAGCCACGGCGTCAGCACCGGTCTGGCCACCAAGATCTACAAAAGCTACGGCGATGATGCGATTCCCATCGTGCGGGCAGACCCCTATCGACTGGCCCGAGATATCTATGGCATCGGCTTCTTGACCGCAGATCGTATCGCGCAGTCGATGGGTATCCCGCCAGATTCTCAACAGCGCGTCGCCGCGGGTGTGGCCTATGCGCTCAACCAGGCCGCGGATGAAGGGCATGTCTACCTACCTGCCGACGAACTGGCCAAGCAAGCTGCCGAGTTGCTGGATGTGACGCCGCAGCAGGCCGCGGTCGGCATCGTTCATCTTTGGGGCAGCGACCAGGTGAAGATCGAGCAGGAAGCGGGCCACGGCGACTTTCGCCCCGCTGTGCCGCTGGTTGCCGCGGGTGTGACGCCGCATCTTGTCGCCGAGCAGGGACAGCTTTACGCAACTGCCACAGTCGACCAGGTCCAGACGCTGATGCAGAACGCCAACCCAGTTTACCTGCCGCCCTTTTTCTACAGCGAAACGGGCGTCGCCGGCCAACTGCGTCGCCTGGTCAACGACAACGCCAGCCGCATGGCCGATCTCCAAGCCAATGTGCTGGACTGGTCCGCGCTCTTGGCTGGCGTGGAAGCGCGCGCTCGCATCCATTTGGCGCCGCAACAACGGGACGCGGTTCGCGCCACGCTCACCCACCGGCTGACCGTGCTGACCGGTGGGCCGGGCACAGGCAAGACGACCACAGTCAACTCCATCTTGACGTTGTGTGATCAGATGGGGAAACGGGTTCTGCTGGCCGCGCCCACCGGCAGAGCGGCCAAACGACTGTCCGAGACAACCGGCCGCGAGGCCAAGACCATCCATCGCTTGTTGGAATTCCAGCCCTCCGAGGGCATGAGCTTCAAACGCAATGAGGAATCACCGCTGGAGACCGACCTGCTGATCGTGGACGAGGCATCCATGCTCGATGTGGTCCTCGCCAACCATTTGCTCAAGGCGATCTCGCCCGGTACGCATCTCTTGCTGGTCGGCGATGTGGACCAGTTGCCGAGCGTGGGCGCCGGCAACGTGTTGAAGGACATCATCGCCGCGATCGAAGGCGAGACAACGGCGCCATCGACCGGCGCCTTCAAGACGCTCCGCAACGCCAGCGTCATTCGTCTGCAGACCATCTTCCGCCAGGCGGAGGGCAGCTATATCATCGTCAATGCGCATCAGATCAACCGCGGCCAGATGCCTACCATCGACAATTCTGATGCGACCGACTTCTTTGTCTTCAAGACCGACGAGCCGGAGCGCGCCGCGCAGCTCTGCGTCGAGCTGGTGCAGACGCGCATTCCGCGGCGCTTTGGAATTCCCAGCGACGCCATCCAGGTGCTAAGCCCCATGCATCGCGGTGTGGTTGGCGTGGGCAGCCTCAACGAAGCGCTTCAGGCAGCGCTCAACCCGCCATCAGCCGACAAACCGCAGCGGCAGATGGGCAGCCGCTTCTATCGCGCCGGCGACCGGGTGATGCAGATCCGCAACAACTATGACAAAGATGTCTACAATGGCGACATGGGTCTGATAGAGCGTCTTGACCTGGAGATGCAGCAACTGACCGTCAATTTTGACGGTAGGTTATTGGTCTATGATTTTCTGGAACTGGATGAGTTGGTACACGCCTTCGCCATCAGCGTCCACAAAAGCCAGGGCAGCGAATTTCCTGCTGTCGTGATCCCGATCCTGACCACCCACTACATCATGCTGCAGCGCAATCTGCTCTACACCGCGATGACGCGGGCGCGGCGGCTGGTTGTGTTGGTTGGCCAACCGCGTGCGATCGGCATCGCCGTGCGCAACAATCAGGTGGCCGACCGCTTCACCGCTCTGCGCGAGCGGCTGGTCTACTGAGGCCCTGTTTATTGAATCTGACAGCGTCGGTGTACCATTTGTCCAGAATCGGCAAGCAACAGGGGTGTGCAAGACTGGGCCATTCAGCGTTCACCCTCTGTGACTGAACAGTTTCAAACTTTCTGCACAAAATCAAAAGGACAACGATTCTCATGTCACAAAATCAATATGCGTTTGCAGTACAGCTCTATACCCTGCGCCATCTGGACAATTCTCTGGACGAATTGCTGGGCGCAGTGGCCGGGATGGGCTATACGGGCGTCGAGACCATCGGCAATCACGGCCTGGACGCGGCGGAGATGACGCGTTTGCTCACCAAACACAAGCTGGCAGCGATTTCCACCCATGTTGGTTTGCAGGCGCTCGAAGCGGATATGGAAGGGATCGTAGCCTTCAACGAGGCCATTGGCAATCGCGTCGTGACCGTGCCGGCGATCCCTCAGGGGGAGCGGCCCGACGATGTCAACGGCTGGGAGCGGCTAGGACGTCGATTGGATGGACTCGGCAAGCAGTTGGCAGAATCGAATATGCAACTGCTCTATCACAACCACGCCTGGGAGATGGAGGAGCTGGAGGGGCAACTGGCGCTGGATTGGTTGATGGACAGCGCGGACCCGGCCAACCTCAAACTCGAGCCGGACCTGGCCTGGGTAGCTCGCGGTGGCGTTGATGTCGAGACGCTGTTGGCGCGATATGTCGGA
>JAAUPU010000091.1 GCA_012032975.1 Caldilineaceae bacterium
ATCAACTGGAGTCTACCTCTGCCAGACGCCTGGCCCGGCTCGCCAGATCACGGCTCATAGCCTACACGGCAGATATGGACGGAGCCTTGTGTACGGCTTGATCTGTCGGTTCAAAACCGATGGAGCCCAAATAGTCTTCCAACTCTGTTGCGGCGCGTTCGGCATAGGCGCCATAGCGATCAATCTTTTTTCGGATCCGCTTGGGCAGGTCGGGGAGCAAGCCCATGTTTGCCTTCATCGGCTGAAAGTTTTTTGGCTCTGCATGGGTGACATAGTGCAGCAGGGCGCCACACATGGTTGTCTGTGGCAGGTGCAACAACGGCTCACCGTGCAGTTTTCGCGAGAGGTTCATACCCGCGATCAGCCCACCCATCGCGCTACCCACATAGCCTTCGGTCCCGGCGATCTGTCCGGCAAAGTAGAGATCCTCCGCGCGCGGAACTGTAGCGTCGGCTCTAGCAACGTCGGACTGTTGATGAACGTGTTGCGGTGCATTTGGCCAAGACGCACGAACTCGGCATCTTCCAGGCCTGGAATCATTCGCAGCACCTCTGCCTGCTCACCCCACTTGATATTGGTCTGAAACCCGACCATGTTGTAAAGCGTGCCAGCCACGTTGTCCTGGCGCAACTGAACCACCGCATGGGGACGACGCCCAGTGCGGGGATCGGTCAACCCAACCGGTCGCATAGGGCCGAAGGCCAGCGCGTCGATTCCTCGGGAGGCGAGCACTTCAATCGGCATGCACCCCTCGAAGTAACGTTCCAGTTCGCTCTCGAACTCTTTCAATTGAGTCTTTGGCGCCGCCTGTACGGCCGCAACAAATGCCTCGTACGCAGCTCGGTCCAGGGGACAGTTGACGTAGTCACCCTCTTCATCGCCCAAGTTGCTGTCCTTGTCATAGCGACTCTGGCGAAACGCAATCGACATGTCAATGCTCTCGGCCAACACAATTGGCGCCATCGCATCGTAGAAGTAGAGATGCTTCTGACCGGCCAATGTTTGGATGGCGCGGGTTAGCTGATCGCTGGTCAATGGCCCCGTGGCGATGATGCTCGGACCATCTGGAATGGCTGTGACCTCTTCTCGGCGAACTTCAATATTTGGGTGGTTCTGGATGCACTCGGTCACCTCGGCGGCAAAATCGTCCCGGCTGACGGCGAGCGCGCTGCCCGCTGGCAACGCATGGCGAAATGCCGTCGCGATGATCATGCTGCCCATCCGCAACATCTCATTCTTGAGCATACCCAAGGCTCTATCACTGAGCGTGCTGCCCATCGAATTGCTGCACACCAACTCCGCAAGCCTATCGCTGCCATGGGCTGGTGTGGACCGATGTGGTCGCATCTCGTAGAGTATGACATGATGGCCGCGATTGGCAGCCTGCCAGGCAGCCTCGGTGCCTGCCAAACCACCACCGATGATCGTGATCGTTTCGTCCATACGGACCATCTCCTCCATCAAATCTACATATAGAGCAAGTAGGCCATTCTAGCCCAGCCATCGGCTGGGGTCAAAGATTTTGGTCGTCTACCCAGCAATTCTCATTCTGAAAAATCTGATGACAGGAGGCGTGAAATGTGCAAAGGGGCCATTTGAGCCACAACCACCGAAGCCACTGGAAAAGAACTAGCAGCGGCACTCTGGGATTTCATGTGGTCGGCGATGTGCGACATCGGATGAATCCGGCGGCTGCGACATCGTCTTTGACCATTGGGATGCCCTCTTCGCTTTCGTGCTGGACGGACTCGAATTGAGCATCCCACCGCGGTAATCTTGAACAGCCATCTCAGAATGAGAATGGCTGCGATTGCCCCAGTGCATTTGACAGGAGCAGGAGAAAATGATACGCTACGAAGCAGTGTCACAAAGCATGGAGGCGTGGTGTAGCGGTTAGCATATCGGCCTGTCAAGCCGAAGGTCGCGGGTTCAAATCCCGTCGTCTCCGCCAATAGCATATCGTTTTTGGACATCAAAGAACTCTCGGAAACGGGAGTTCTTTGTGTTTAGCGAACTTGATTTGGATTGCGATGTCGATTGGCCAACCCGCCCTGTCGTGCCCAAACGGACGTCACTTTGGGAGCGGTGATCACCATCTCCCTCCACAAACAGCAATTGACGTGACGGTGTCTTGCCGCCACCACGATGATTTTGCCCAGGCCGTTTGGAGGAAACCTAGGGCTGTCATGACGAAGCGAACAACGGTGTGTCTTGAGCGGGAACTGCATCAGGCTCTGCGTTTGACGGCAGCCGTTACCGACCGGTCGCTATCGCTCGCAATCAATGAGGTGATACGGGACCATTTGCCGGCTGAAGCGCGAGCTTCATTGTGCCTACCCCTGCTGCTTGGGTTACAATGGCCGGGTTTCGACAGGCTGCACCATAAGGCTGGACCGTGCGGCGCCACCAACCAAATCGGTTGTCGGCTCCGCATATTTTTTGGCTTGCGGTGCAGCGCTTTGTCGGGTATAGGCCCTGTCTACTACAGATCTCGTTCCCC
Source organism: Caldilineaceae bacterium (assembly GCA_012032975.1). The sequence goes on from JAAUPU010000091.1 coordinate 2,501, forward strand.
GAACTCTGTATTCAAACCGCGGGCGATGACTTGCCCTGCATTCCCCCGGTAGTGGCGGATACTCTGGGCAACATCTTCGGGTGGTCCGGATACCAACGCGATTTCAGTCGCCTGCCAACATGAAAGATGACCATGTCTGGAGGTCGAATGATGAAAATACGTGCTTTCTTTACATTGATCTGTCTCCTCGGAATCGGGCTGGCAGATTTCCTATTGGCTGCCAAAGAGTCAGCCTATGCGGAGCCAACCGCGAACCTCATCGCGCATTGGCGTTTTGGTGAAGGCAACGGCGCCTTCATCGCGGATAGCTCTGGCAATGGGTATCACGGCACCGCGGTCAATTCCTCCTGGACTGGCGCGGCTGACGCTTCCCCCCCTCGATCCGCATGCGCTTGCGTTGAATGGCAGCAGCAGCTACGTCGATACCGCTGACTTTGACATCAACGACGATTTCGCCATCAGCGCCTGGATCAAGCCCAACCGCACGGACGCCGAAGCCATCCTGATGAAGCATACGGCCGGCGGCGGCAATCTCATCATGCTGGGTCTCTACAGTGGGAAATATTTCTTCAGGATCCGAGACAAATCGTTCTACGGCCCGTATGCCCACACTGGGGAATGGATTCATGTCGCGCTTACGGCGTTTAAGGAAGTTGCAGGCCCGAGCAAGATCGAACACGTCTCCTTATATTTGAATGGTGAGTTCATCGAGCAACAGAGCATGCTCACCGAAGTGGGAGATGTCAGCGGCGGCAAAGCCTGGACCATCGGCCAGGATTGGGACGGCAACACGCGAACCGACTTCTTCGACGGCGCCATCGACGATGTGCGCATTTACGACGGAGCGCTGCTGCCCTCGGAGATCAAAGCACTCTCCGCGGGTCATAGGGCCACGTGCAGACTCTCTCCCGGCACGGAACCCGACCTGAATTATGCTGCCGGCTCGGGCGTCTGCGATGAAGTCATCCTGGCAGCGGGCACATACGCCGCCGGCAACATCACCCCCAACAACGATCTTCTGGTCAGAGGCAACCAGGCAAGCGATACCTTTGTCAACATAACGGATACGGCAAGCAAACGCTTCATGGACAATCTACACCACGCCATTACGCTGCAGAAGATGACAATTCGCAACGGAAATATCTCCGGTGGCGGCTTTGGTGGCGCGATCTACAACCGGGCGACAATGAGCTTGGAGGATCTGGTCCTTACGAACAACACCAGCAGCGGCGAAGGCGGCGCTGTCTACAACTCTGGCTCCATCACGCTCAGCAACGTTCTGATCCATGACAATACCGGCTCGGCCGGGGGTGGATTCGCCAATGCATCCATGGGCCAGGCCATCCTGAACAGCGTGCATATTTGGAACAATAACGGCAGCGGTGGCGGTGGAATTCTCAACACCAACGCGCTCACCATCACCGATTCGTTGATTGAGAAAAACAAGACCGCCAACAGCGGGGGCGGCATCTTGAATTACGGCACGCTCTTGCTGGTAGACAGCGAGGTCAGCGGCAACGAAGCCAACGGGCAAGGGGGTGGCCTCTATAACGATGATTTCAGCATTTTTGTGGGCACAGCAACGGTCCGTGGGTCGCTGATCTACAGTAACAGCGCCACTGGTTCTGGTGGCGGCATCACCAACGCTGGCGTCCTCGCACTCGACCAATCCACGATCTCGGGCAATCGCGCCCAGAACCACGGCGGCGGGATCGACAACAGCCAATTGGCGCTAAGGATCGACATCGACAGATCCACCATCTCCAACAATCAGGCGGGAGGAGAGGGCGCTGGCCTCAGCAACGCAGCAGAGGCCAGCCTGACCAATAGCACCGTCAGCGGCAACCATCGCACCAGTCCGGGCGATGGCGCAGGCATCTATTCCACGGCCCCCATGAGTTTGACGCACGTCACGATCACCGACAACATCGGCACGGCATCCGGTTCAACCAATGCCCTCCTGACCTTTGGCGGCACGCTGAACGCGTACAATACGCTTGTGGTCGACAACGGCAGTGGCAGCGCAACTGCGCGATGAACAGCACGAGCGTTACGCAGGCCGGCAGCCTGAGCGACGACAGCAGTTGCACAGGGTTTGGCGAGGCAGAATCCGCCGTGGTCATGCCTTTTGGCCGACAATGGAGGGCCGACCCACACCCACGCGCTGCCCCCCGAACAGCCCAGCCCAAAACGCAGGCAGCGCGATCCACTGTGAAACCTTCGATCAGCGGGGGGAGGTTCGAGGTAGCGTTTGTGATGTGGGCGCGGTGGAGTTTATGGGGTTGAGTCAGTTGTTCATACCGTATGTGGTGAAATAATCTGTTTGGTCGGGAATGTTGGCACAGCCAGCGTCGGTCGCATCGCTCTCCGCCTGGCAATGCGCGAAGATGTGTGCGCCCCGCGTTTGGTCCACCGCCTTGGCGCGGCTGACCACGCTGGTGGAGATGCCCAGGTGCTCACGCTGCATGCCGTGACGACAACAACAAAACGAGCCCGAATCCTGATTCGATTTTGCGTTTCATGAATCGGTTATCTTGCTCTACAATGGTGTTTCTGTGGCGGCTCAGTCTGAGTTTTCACGGTTTGGAAAGTAGCTCTGCCGCTTCCGTTCGCGCATGGCGCCAATGTACGTTGAAACCCATCGATCTGAAATCGGTCTTGCGTTACCTGAGTTCTTGACTTCTTGCATCAGACCCCCAGATTTCGATCAAATCAACCACGTACCCATTATCAAAGGAGACCACATCATGGATCGATTCTCAAAGCGCTTGTGGGCTATCGTGCTGCCCGTCGTGGTGCTGGCCCTTGCGGCCTGCGGCTCATCCGCGCCGGCGGCCACACCGACCCCGGCAGGGCCACCGCCCGAAGCAGTCGAGAATGCCGCAGAGTTGAGCGGCGTGACGGTGACCGGCGAACAGATCGTCGGCGAACTTATCGACGAGTTGTATCCAGTCTTCGACACCGTTTCGCCCGACGGCGCGCACCTGGTCTGGCTCAAACCAGAGAGCCGCAACACGGCTACCCAGATCTGCATCTTCACCTTCGAAAGTGCGGAGAGCAGTTGTTACGACCTGCCCGATGAATTTGACGGCGCGCCCTATCAGTTGATCTGGTCGCCAGACAGCGCGTACATTGCCTTCACGGAAGATGTGGTGCAGGTCGGCAATGAGGCGGACATCTGGGTGATGAACGCTGGCGATGGCAGCGTCACCAACCGCACCAACGACGACCAATACGGCAGCTTCCAGTTGCTGGAACCGGGCAGCTATACCCTCGACTATGTGCCCACATTCAACCAGGCCGACGGCCTGATCTACTTTCTGCGCATGGTCACAGAGGGCGACGAACAGTTTACCAGTGCCATCTACCGCGTGGCGCCCGATGGCGGTGACGCTGAGCTGGTGCGCTCGCTCAGCGATGACCTGCCGGGCAAGATTGCCTGGTATGATAGCGCGTCGATCTATCTGGATGGCGTGACGTCCATCTCGCCCGATGGCAGCCAGTTGGCCCTGATCCTGTTTGAACGCAGCCCCACCTTTGAGCCAGAACCCAGTGGACTCTATTTGGTAGACCTGAACGATACGGCCGCACCGGTGCAGGAGTTGCTGCGCGTCGAGGCGTACCAGAGCGCACTTCCGTCGTTCCAGATTTCACCGGCCACACCCATGGGTCTCTCCTGGACGGGCGACGGTGCTGGCATTGTGACCATCGGCCAGAGTCTGGACTCGCATTCGCAAATGCGCATCTTCTACTACATCGATGTGGCAAGCGGCGACGTTACCCCGATCGTGGACTTTTCAGAGGTGGAATCACTCGACGAGTTGAACGCGGACGATCCTGTGTCCGGTCTGCCGCTGCGCTACTACTCACCGCTGACCGCGTCCATCTCCCCCGCTGGCGACAAGCTGCTCATGTACAATGACCTGGGCTACCTGGCCGGCATCCTCACGGCCGCGCTGCCGCCGACCCCCGGACTTCCCATCCCGACGTTCCAAAGCGCCACGGTCGGCCTGCCGCAGAATGCCACCGCCAGCCGCGCCAGCATGGCAAGACAGTCATGAATACAGTCGTCTTTCAGGTCGAAGAGTAGCCAGAGAGGGTCTCCCATCCAATCGGCCCTGGCCAAACGGCTGGGGGTCCAGTCAGAAGCAAGCAAGAGCGAGGAGCGATCGATGACGATTGAAATCGAACGAAATGCCGGTGGCGTGCCGGTGCGGGCACTGGGCAAGACCGGGTTGAAGGTCTCGATCATCGGTCTCGGCGGCGGTCACTTCGTCCGGCCTCATCTGGACGAACAGGGATCGGCGAATCTGGTCCATGCCGCGATCGATGCTGGCATGACCTTTATGGATACGGCGTGGGAGTATCACGACGGCGAATCCGAGCGTCGTATGGGCATTGCGCTCAAGGGTCGCCGAGAGCAGGTGACGCTGATGACCAAAGTCTGTGCGCGCGACCAGAAGACCGCGGAGGCGCAACTGCACGAAAGCCTGCAACGGCTCCAGACCGACGTGATCGACATCTGGCAGTTTCACGAGGTCAACTATGACAACGACCCGGAATGGATTTTCCGAGCCGATGGCGCGATCGAAGCGGCGCTGGCCGCCAGGCAAGCGGGCAAAATTCGCTTCATCGGTTTCACTGGGCACAAGAGTCCCCATATCCTGAATGCCATGCTGGCCTTGGATTTCGACTGGGACACCTGCCAGTTGCCCATCAACGTGATGGATGCCCATTACCGCAGCTTTCAGCGCGAGGTCGTGCCCGAGTTGGAAGCGCGACAGATCGGCGTGATCGGCATGAAGAGCCTAGGCGGTGGGGGCCAGATGATCACCCAGGCTGGGCTAACGGCCGAAGAGTGCCGCCGCTACTCTTTATCGCTGCCCATCAGCACCCTGGTCTGCGGCATCGAGTCGATGGAAAACTTGGAACAGGATATCGCCATTGCTCGCGCCTTCACACCGATGCCCGATTCTGCTAAACAGGAACTCCTGGATCGCGTCTACGAGCAGGCGTCCGATGGCCGCCACGAGTGGTTCAAGAGCACGCAACACTTCGATTCACAATTTCACCGGGACCAACATGGATTTCCGCCAAAAGGGTAGCGGAGTTCCAAGCAACTTGATGAGTTGATCCGCGCCTGTCTGCACCGACAATTTTGTGCGCCGACAATCTTCTGCGCCGATAATCCATGACGTGACCGTGCGATGTGGCGGGGAATCGACTTCTCCGCCACGTCGCGCCACCCGCAAACGCGCTGGTGGTTGTTTCGAGCGAAGGGGCTTTTTATTCCCATACCAATGTGGTGTGTTTGGAGAATGTGAGTACCACTCTCTGAAGATGGTATAATGGCCGCCGAGCCATCGGGAATCGGCCTGTGAGAGAGTCCACTCGATGACCGGCGGTTGACATTTTGATGCAGTGGATTGCCAAAACCTTTTGGAGTATATGATGGAAGACACGCTTGTTCCCTATTTGCTATCCGTACTTCCCCACACCGGGGGAAACTCCGGCGCACTCGCCGGCTTCCTGCATCCCTTGCTGGGGCTTGACCACATGCTGGCCATGGTCGCCGTTGGCATGTTGAGCGCACAGCTGGGCGGGCGGGCGATCTGGACTGTGCCAGCCGCCTTTGTCTCGGTCATGGTCATCGGCGGAATTCTGGGCCTGCTCGGCGTC